>NZ_JBFUES010000010.1:0-23135 GCF_056403875.1 Bradyrhizobium sp. P2_E8 | reverse complement strand
GCACGGCGCCGGCCGCGATCAGCCCCTGCTCTTCCGCTTTTGCACGGATGCGCGCGGTGTTGAGGCCGCCGCCATTGTCCTTCACGGTGACGAGCACCTGCGCGCCGGAATGAACGGCGGCGAGCTCGATCCGGCCCTGCTCGGTCTTGCCGTTGGCGGCGCGCGTTGCGGTGTCCTCGATGCCGTGGTCGATGGCGTTGCGGATCAGGTGCACCAGCGGATCGGCCAGGCACTCGATCATGGTCTTGTCGAGTTCGGTGTCCTCGCCCGTGGTGACGAATTCGACCGGCTTCGACAGATCGCGTGACAGATCGTGGATCAGGCGGCGGAAGCGGCCGAACAGCGAGCCGATCGGCACCATGCGCGCGCCCATCGTGGTGTCGCGCAAGGAGGAAGCGAGGCGCTCGATCTCCTCGGCGATCATCTTGATCGAGAGATCGGAGCCGGAAGATGCGAGCTGGGTCAGCCGCGCCTGGGCGATGACGAGCTCGCCGACCCGGTCCATCAATTCGTCGAGACGTTCGGCCTGGACGCGGACGGTGGCGATGCCGCGATCGTCGCGCTTGGCCTCGGCCTTCGGCTCCGGTTTCGGTTCAGATTTGGGCTCCGCCTTTGCGGCGGGCATCGGGGCAGCAGCCTCGGCCACCGGCGCAGGCATCTCGGCCACAGGCGCCGGCTCCTCGTCGAGGAGCTGGAATAGCGGCATCGGCGCGGGCGCCTCGACATGCTCCAAGGGTGAGAGGGTCAGCTTCATCTCGTCCTGGACGAACATGAAGACGTCGTCGATCGCGTCCTTGTCGCAGACCGCGTGCAGCTTGACGTCCCACTTCAAATAGCAGTCTTCCGGCTCCATCTCGTCGAGGAACGGGATGCCGTCGGTAACGGGCACGACGAAGCAGGGGCCGAGCTTGCAGAGGTCTTCCAGCAGGTCGAGCGGGTTCGAGCCGTTGCGAAGGATGTGGGATTCGAATTCCAGATACAGGTGCCAGCCGGCCTGCTTGCTCTCGACCGGCGCCGCCGCCGCCGTGATCTCGGCAACCGGCGCAACAGGCTGATCGGACGAGACAAAGCGCTTGAGGTCGTCGAGGATGCCGTCGCCGATGACGTCGTCGGTCGACTGGGGATCCTCGATCAGCGCGCGGATATAGTCCTTGGCGGCGAGCGCGACCGAGATCAGGTCCTGCGTCGGCTTGATCTCGCCCTTGCGGACGCGATCGAACGCGGTCTCGAATTCGTGGGTGAAGGAGGCGACCTTGTCGAAGCCGAACATGGCGCCCGAGCCCTTGATCGTATGCAGGGCGCGGAAGGCGGAATCGACGAGTTCGCGGTCATCGGGACGCAGGCCGAGATCGAGCAGGGCTCCTTCAAGAACCTCGAAGAGCTCGCTGGCTTCCTGACGAAAGACCTCGGTCGGGTCCATTGCACTCATGCGCGCACCAGCTTGCCGACAACGGCGAGCAACTGCTCCGGCTTGAAGGGTTTGGTGATCCAGCCCGTGGCGCCGGCGCTCTTGGCCTCCTGCTTCACCGTGTCGTTGGATTCGGTGGTCAGGAACACGATGGGCATGCCGACCGCGCTCGGCAGCTTGCGCAGCGCCCGGATCAGCTCCAGCCCGTTCATCACGGGCATATTGAGGTCGGTGATCACGAGGTCGAGCTTGCCGGCCTGGGCCTTGGCGAGCCCTTGCGCGCCGTCGCCGGCCTCGATCACGTTATGACCGGCCGGCTCGAGCACGACCTTGATCATTTGCCGAATGCTGGGGGAATCGTCGACGGTCAGAATCGTGGCCATTAGGTGCCATCTTTCTTTTGCGGGAAGTGCTGATCGATCATCGCGTCGCTGGCAAAGCCGGCGCGGCGAAGGGTGTTGCGCAGAGACTGGGAGAAGGAGGTGAGCACCACCGGGCGGCCCTGGGCCTCGCCCGTCTTGGCGGTCGACAGCAGAAGCTGGATCGACGTCACGTCGGCCTTGTCGACGCTTGAGCAGTCGATCTCGAGCCGCTCCTGGCGGCCGAACGCCTCGCGAATGAGATCATAGACACTGCGAATGGCCGCGATGCTGCAATCGGCGGGTAACCGCAACGACCACTTCGGCTCCGTCGGATTGAGCGCCATCGCTGTCCCCGCCCTTGCAAAATTCCGATACACGTTTGACGCGAATCAAGTGAGCAAACCCCTAACGGGAGAGTCCGTACAACTACGGGTCACATTCCCAAAGACTTCGCGCAACTGCATGCAACCGTGCATAGCCTGCTGAAATCCCATGCGACGCGCGCATATCCGCGGCGCCGTGCGCACGCACGGCGCATTTGCTTCGCGTTAAATTCGCCCGGGTTATGCAGTCGGTTCGTGCCCTTGCCAGCGAAGAGAGCCCCGGCCGCCGATGCTGACCCAAGCGCTTCTGGTTGACGACAGCCGCTCCGTTCTCAACTTTCTGAAACGTCACATCGAGGCCGAAGGTCTGGTCGAGGCCACCACCTTCCTCGATCCCGTGGCGGCGCTGGCCTGCGCACGCGAGCGCGTCTTCGACCTCGTGCTGGTCGACTACGAGATGCCGCACATGGACGGCATCAGCTTCATCCGCACGCTCCGCACCCTTCCCGGCTGCGCCGACATTCCGATCGCGATGATCACGTCGCGGCAGACCGATGACGTGAAGATGGAAGCGCTGCAGGCCGGTGCAACCGATTTCCTGCCCAAGCAGCCGCAGAGCGTCGAGATGACCGTACGCCTGCGGAATTTGATTCAGCTTGGTGCAGCCGTACGCAAGCTCAACGATCGCGCCGCGCATCTGGCCAGCGAAGTCGCGGCGGCGACGCGCAAGCTCGGCGTGCGCGAGGAGGAGATCATCCTGCGGCTCGCGCTCGCGGTCGAATACCGCGACAACGACACCGGCGAGCACACCCTGCGGGTCGCCCGCTACAGCCGCATCATCGCCGAGCAGCTCGGCCTTCCGGCGCGGCTCTGCCGCGACATCTATCTCGCCGCGCCGCTGCACGACGTCGGCAAGGTCGCCATTCCCGACAATATCCTGCTCAAGCCCGGCCGGCTGACCGACGAGGAGATGGCGGTGATCCGCACCCATGCCATGATCGGCGCGCACATCCTGGCGGACTCCGGCTGCGAGCTGATCCAGCTCGGTGCGCAGATTGCCGCAGGCCATCRCGAGCGCTGGGATGGCGCGGGCTATCCGAACGGCCTCAAGACGGACGAGATCCCGGTTGCAGCACGCGTGGTCGCGGTCGCCGACGTCTTCGACGCACTGACGACGCGGCGGCCATATAAAGAGCCGATGCCGCTCGAGGTGGCGCGCAACTACCTGGTCGAGAACCAGGGACGGCAGTTCGACCCGGCCTGCGTCGAGGCTTTTCTGTCGCGCTGGGACGAGGTCGTGGAGATCGCCGCCGGGCAGCAGGCGGCACCATTTCAGAAGGCGGAGGCCACGCCCGCTCCTGGTATGGAGCGAGCCATCGAGGGCCGTCCGGCCAATGACCGCTCGCCGGAGGCCGTTTCGCTCGCCTGACATTGACCATCCGGCCAACAGCTTGCCGCGGCTCTGTTTTCTCCGGTCGCCGGTTTGAACCCGTTCCTGATAGAGTGCACCAATATCTAAGAGTGATTCTGGTCACACTTGCCTGGGCGCTCCGCTGCTAAGTATCGGACCAGGACGGGACCGGCACAGCAGCGGTCGAATTGGATGAGAGTACCCATGAGAAGCCTGATCGGCGCCGTTGTCGGCGCGCTCTATATTACGACCCCCGCCCTGGCGGAGACGCCGGCCGCGATCGTCGAGGACGTCCAGGGCAAGGTCGACGGCGTCGCGTTCATGGACTATGTGGCGCCGGGCAAGATCATCAAGCTCGGCCCGAAGGCGAGCGTCACGCTCAGCTACCTCAAATCCTGCCTGCGCGAGACGATCAGCGAAGGCGTCGTGCTGGTCGGCGCCGAGCAGAGCACCGTGCAACTCGGCGAGGTCAAGCGGGACAAGGTGCCCTGCGACACCAACGCGGCGCAGCTGTCCGAGCGAGAGGCCAACCAGAGCGCCGCGACCACCTTCCGCACCGTGCGCTCGGACGCCAAGGGCGCGCCGACCCCCAAGCTGCCGACGATCTACGGCGTCGCACCGCTGGTGCAGGCCAAGAGCGGCAGCACGCTGGTGATCGAGCGCACCGACGGCAAGGAACCCACGATCAGCGTGCCGCTCAGGAACGAAACCATGATCGGCGGCAAGTTCTATGATTTTGCCAAAGCCGGGAAGTCGCTGACCCCCGGCGGCAGCTATCTCGCCATTCTCGGCGCCAAGCGCTATGCCTTCCAGGTCGATGCCAGCGCCACGTCATCGCCGACGCCGATCGTCGGCCGCCTGCTGCGGCTCGAATAGGCGGCTTGCGACGGGGCGATGCGGCGGATCGGAAGGCGGGACATCGTTGCGACGATCCTGATTGCGCTCCTCGCGGGCGCCGTCTTCACGTCTCCGCCGCTTCAGACGCTGCAAGGCCTGTCGCTCGACATCCTCACCGCGATGCGCAGCAAGCTGGTCGGCGACCGCCGTGATCCCGCGACATCGCCGGTCGTCGTCGTGGCCATCGATGGTGAGACCTACGACACCCCGCCCTTCAAGGGATCGCCGACGCAGACCTGGACACGCGAGATCGGCCGGGTGCTCGGGAGCATCACCGAAGGCGGCGCCAAGGTCATCGGCTTCGACGTCATCTTCAAGAACTCAATCGAGCAGTCGGAGATTCCGTTCGGCGATACGTCGTTCGGCAGTCGCATAAGAGGATTTGACCGGGACTACCTCATCGCGCTCCGGCAACTCTCCGACAGCGGCAAGCTGGTGCTCGGCGAAATCCTGAGCAACGACCATCCGGAAGTGCCCTATCGTGCGCAGCAGGTGGCGGTGCGCAACACCGTCCGCGCGCTCAATGTCCACACCGACCACGACGACGTGATCCGACGAATGCCGTTGAGCTTTGCCATCGAGGGCAGGCCGATCCCCGCGATGGCGGTGGAGCTCGCTGCGCGTGCGCTTGGCGGAAAGCCTGAAATTGCGCCGTCCGGCGCGACCGAGCTGTCCGGCTATGCGATCCCGAGCGCGATACCGAATACAATGACGCTCAACTTTCGAGGGCTGGGACGCGACGTCCCGACCTTCTCCTTCGCCGACCTGCGCGCCTGCGTCGAGAAGGGCGATCGCGATTTCTTCCGCCGCGCCTTCGAGGGCAAGGTCGTCCTGCTCGGCACAGTCCTGAATTTCGAGGACCGTAAGCTCACCTCGATGCGCCTGTCCCGCGGATATGACGGCTCGCCCGCGCCGCGTTGCGCGCTGCCCGCCCCGGCGGGCACCGTGCAGAAGGCCCGCAGCGACATCGCCGGCGTCTTCGTGCATGCCACCGCGATCCGAAACCTGATCGAGCGCGATGCCGTAACCGAGCTCGGCTTTCCCGCGCGGAACATTCTCACGATCGTGTTCGCGCTCGTCATCGCTTGCGCCGCCTGCATGCTTGCGCCGAGCGGCGCACTGATTGCATGGCTCGGCCTGACCGCCGTTTACGCCGCCGTGGCCGTCGGTGCGTTCGTTCACGCACTGGCACTGCCGCTGACCGAGCCCGCGCTCGCAAGCCTTGCCGCGCTCGCGATGATGATCGGCTACCGCTTCGTGCTGGCCGATCGCGACGAGCGCTTCCTGCGCAGGAGCTTTGCCTTCTATCTCGCCCCTGAAGTGATCAACACCATGGTTACCTCCGGCAAGATGCCGGCGCTCGGTGGCGAGATGCGCAACGTCACCATGTTCTTCTCCGACCTCAGCGGGTTCTCCTCGATCGCAGAGACGATGACGCCGGGCGAGCTGGTCACGCTGATGAACGAATATCTCTCCGCCATGACCGACATCATCGAAGGCCATGGCGGCTATGTCGACAAATATATCGGCGATTCCATCGTCGCCATGTTCGGCGCGCCCGCCGACGATCCCGCCCACGCGCGCAACGCCGTCCGTGCGGCGCTGAAGTGCCACGAAAAACTGGCGGACCTCAACGCCAACAACGCCGTCTTCGCGGGTCACGGCCTGTCGCACCGGATCGGGCTCAACAGCGGCGAAGCCGTGGTCGGCAATATCGGCTCCCGCCGCCGCTTCAACTACACCGTGATGAGCGACACCGTGAACGTCGCCTCGCGGCTCGAGGGTGCGAACAAATATTACGGCACCGCGATCATGGCCTCGGAGGCGACAGTGGCGCAGACAGCTGACGCCTTCGCCTGGCGCGAGCTCGACGCAATCAGGGTGCTGGGCCGCGGCGAGGCGATCAAGGTGTTCGAGCCGCTGGCGGAGAAAGGCGCGGAAAGCGGTGAGCAGACGAAGGTCACCGCGGCCTATGCGGAAGGGCTGGCGTGCTGGCGGGCAAGGGAGTTTGCGAGGGCGGCCGATACGTTCGACGGGGTGGCGAAGGTCGATCCGCCATCATCCATGTTTGCAAAGCGCGCGAGAGCGCTCGTCGCAAATCCACCGCCGCCGGAGTGGACGCCGGTCAACACGCTCGAAGGGAAGTAGTGGCCGCTTACCCTCCCCTGGAGGGTGAAAGAGGGCGCCGCGTTCGCCGAAAATAAGCCCGCTTAAAACGGCAGTCCCACATAATTCTCCGCAAGCAGGCGCTGCGCCGTCTCGGACGAGAAAAGATATTCCAGCTCCGTCTGCTGAAGACGATCCTCATAGTCGAGACGATCGGGGAAACGATGCAGCATCATCGTCATCCACCAGGAGAAACGCTGCGCCTTCCAGATCCGCGCCAGTGCCTTGGCGGAATAGCCTTCGAGGCCGGAATCATCGCCGCTCTGATAATGTGCGAGCATGGCATGGTAGAGATAGTAGATGTCGGAGGCGGCGCTGTTCAGCCCGCGCGCGCCGGTCGGCGGCACGATGTGGGCGGCATCGCCGGCGAGGAAGAGGCGGCCGTAGCTCATCGGTTCGGCGACGAAGCTGCGCAACGGCGCGATGCTTTTTTCGATCGAGGGCCCCGTGATCAAGCGGCCGGCGACCTGCTCCGGCAGGCGGCGCTTCAGCTCGGCCCAGAACGCATCGTCCGACCAGTTCTCCACCTTGTCGGTGAGCGGCACCTGGATGTAATAGCGGCTCAATACTTGCGAGCGCAGGGAACACAGCGCAAAGCCGCGCTCGTGCTTCACATAGATCAGCTCCGGCGACACCGGCTTGGTGCGCGACAGCACACCGAGCCAGCCGAACGGATAGACCTTCTCGTACTCGCGCAGCACGTCCTTCGGGATCGACTTGCGGCTGACGCCGTGAAAGCCGTCGGCGCCGACGATGTAGTCGCAATCGACGCGAACGATCTCGTCGTTCGATCGGTACGTCACGTAGGGGCGATCCGACGCCAGGTCATGCGGCGTCACGTCCTGCGCATTATGCACGACCTTGCCGCCCAGACGATCGCGCGCCTCGTAGAGGTCGCGCGTCAGCTCGGTCTGGCCGTAGACCAGAACCGAATTGCCGCCGGAGTATTTGTGCAGATCGATCTGGGAGAGCACCCCGTCATGGGCGATCTCGAACCCCCGGTGGATCTCGCCTTCGCGGTCCATCCGCTCGCCGCATTGCGCCTCGCGCATCAGTTTTGCGAAACCGTGCTCGAGTACGCCGGCGCGGATCCGGGCCAGCACGTGCTCACGGCTGTATTTCTCCAGCACGACCGTGTCGATGCCCTTCAGATGCAGGAGCTGGGACAAGAGCAGCCCGGACGGCCCGCCGCCGATGATACAGACCTGAACTTTCATTTTTGCGTCCTCCCGACGGCACTTTTTTGCAGATTTAACTGCGCAAACCGATGGAGGGTTTCGTCTTTGTCTTGTACTATTCGTACATGAGAAGCGCCGCCCCTGCCCCCGCGATCCGGGTCTACAATCTGTTCGGCGAGTCCGGCGACCTGCCCGACGTCGTGCATTGCGAGACGATCGCGTCCCGCTCGGTGCTTCACGACTGGACCCTGGCCGTGCACCGCCATGCCCGGCTGCACCAGGTGCTGCTGATCGAGCGCGGCGGCGGCGAGGCGACGCTCGACGGACGCGTGGTGCCGTTGAGGCCGATGCAGATCGTCAACGTACCCGTCGGACACGTCCACGGGTTCCGCTTCGTGCCAGAGACCCAGGGCTGGGTGCTGACCATCGCGGCGGAGATCCTGGACGAGGCGCTGCTCGCCGCCGAAGGCCTGCGCGGCGCGTTGTCACGATCAGGCGTGGTGCGCAGCACGCCGCAGATCCGCACCACCATGAAGCAGATCTTCGCCGAACACGCCGCTCGCGATTTCGGCCGCGCGCATGTGCTGCGCGCCTTGTCGGCGGCGATGATCGGGCTGGTGGCCCGCGCGCTCACGAGCGAGAGCGGTGGCAATGGCACGGCCGAATCCGGCCTGTTCCGCCGCTTCGAGGCGCTGCTCGAGCAGCACCATCTGGAACGCTGGAGCGTCGCGGACTACGCAGGCGCGCTGTCGATCACGCCGACCCATCTCAACCGGGTGACGCGGGCCGCGACTGGCGACACCGCCTCGCACCTGATCCTCAACCGCCTGATCCGCGAGGCGCGGCGCAACCTCGTCTACACCAACCTTCCGGTCTCGACGATCGCCTACGCGCTCGGCTTCGAGGATCCCGCCTATTTCAGCCGTGTTTATGCTGCCGCCACGGGGCTATCGCCGCGCGCCTTTCGCACCCGGCTGCATGGCGATGAAGGCTGACACATCGGCCGATCGGACAGCCGCACCTATGGCCGAAGGCCAAGCTGTGAACCGCAACGGCCTTCGTTGCCGGCGCAGCCACCTACCTTCGTATATGGAGTCCTATCCTTTGGATAGAGACCCTTTACCTCAGTACGATTGAGCGGGAAATGCGCGCGCCTTACCCTGGCTGCATTCGGCGCCCTGGCGCTGGTGGCTATTGGGTCCTCCCTAACCTAGGCGCAAGACGGCCGTCCCTGTCCGGTCGTCTGCGCTGCTTTTTTCAGCAAGCCATCGGCGCCTTCAGTACTTTCGCGTGCAACTGGAGATTTTTGCATAATGCCTTCGATTGAGAAGATTGCACTCTTTATCGATGGCTCCAATCTCCATGCCACCTCCAAGGCGCTCGGCTTCGACATCGATTACAGGCGTCTGCTCGGCGAATTCCAAAGCCGAGGTGCGCTGTTGCGGGCCTTCTACTACACGACCGTCGTCGAGGATCAGGAGTATTCGTCAGTCCGCCCGTTGATCGATTGGCTCGACTATAACGGATACACCGTCGTCACCAAACTCACGAAGGAATTCGTCGACGCAATCACCGGCCGCCGCAAGGTGAAGGGCAGCATGGATGTCGAGCTCGCCGTAAATGCGATGGAGCTCGCCGAGCACGTCGATCAGATCGTGCTGTTCTCGGGCGATGGGAATTTTCGTTCGCTGGTGGAAGCCCTGCAACGCCGCGGTGTCCGCGTGACGGTCGTCTCCACGCTCTCCACTCAGCCAGCCATGGTCGCCGACGACCTGCGCCGACAGGCGGACGTATTCATCGATTTGGCAGAACTGAAACCAAGAGTGGGGCGCGATCCGGCCAATCGGCCGGGAACGCGCGAGACGCGTCAGTCGCCGCAATTCCTCGCGCGCGTAGCGGTCGATCGCGGCGACCAAGTGGAGTGATCCTGCGGAAGGCCGCCCGACTCTCAGACGTCGAAAAACACGGTCTCCTCGGGCCCCTGCAAATTGATCGTGAAGGAATACACGACCTTGCCGGCGCGCTCGTTTCGCGTGGCGATCAGTGTCTTGCGCCGGGCCGGCTGCTCGATCAGGTTGAGCACGGGGTCGGCGGCGTTGGCGGCCTCTTCATCCGAGAAATAGAGCCGCGTGTTGAGACCGATATTGATGCCGCGCGCGACGATCCAGACAGTGACGTGTGGCGCACATTTGCGCCCAGCCTTGTCGGTGATGGCGCCGGGCTTGATGGTCTCGAAGGTCACGAGCGCGCTGTCGAAGTCGGAGCCGGCGCGGCCCCAGCCGCGAAACTCCTGTTCCAGCGCGCCGGCCGAGCGGTCGGCCGGATGATTGTAGCGGCCGGCCGCATTGGCCTGCCAGATTTCCAGCAGCACGTCGCGCAGCGGCGTACCGCTGCCATCGAGCACCCTGCCTTCCAGCGTGATGCGTTCGCCTTGCGTGTTCGGCGTCACCAGCACGTTGGAAAAGTTCTTCTCGAAAATATCGAAGCCGGCCATGGCCGGGATCAGGCCGATGTGGACGTAGGGGCCGGCGGTCTGCGAGGCGGTTTCCTTGAGATAGTTGAGCGGTTGCGGCATTGGCTCAGTTCCCCTCGGTGCGATTTTCAAAATAGGTGGAGCGCTGGCCGCGCAGGACGATGTCGAAACGGTAGGCGAGCGAATCGAACGGCGTCGAGGCGTTGAGGTCGAGCGGCGCGACCAGGCGGTCGAGCGCATCCTTGTCCGGAATCGTCGTCAGGATCGGGCAGACCGGGATCAGGGGATCGCCCTCGAAGTACATCTGGGTGATCAGGCGCTGGGCGAAGCCCGAGCCGAACACCGAGAAGTGGATGTGGGCGGGACGCCAGCTGTTGACGTAGTTGCGCCAGGGATAGGGGCCCGGCTTCACGGTGCGGAAATAGTAATAGCCAGTGTCGTCGGTCAGCGCGCGGCCGCAGCCGCCGAAATTCGGATCGATCGGCGCCAGATACGTGTCCTTCTTGTGCCGGTAGCGGCCGCCGGCATTGGCCTGCCAGAACTCGACCAGCGTGTTGGGAACGCCACGGCCGGTCTCGTCCAGCACGCGGCCGTGGACGATGATGCGCTCGCCGACGGGATCGCCGTCCTTGGCGTAGTTGCGGATCAGGTCGTTGTCGAGCGGGCCGAGATCGTTGTGGCCGAACACCGGCCCCGTGATCTCCGAGACCGAGTTCTCCAGCGACAACAGCGCCTGGCGCGGCGAGCGCAGCACCGAGGATTTGTAGCCGGGCGCATGCGCCGGTGGATGGATCGAGCGATCGCGCTGGAAGAAGCCACCATCGCCGAGCGGCGGCGTGAACGGCTCGGGGCGGTTGAGGCGGGGATCCCGCAAGGCTGGCGCCTGGGCATTCATCGGCGTTGTCTCTCCCTTGGGCGCTCCGGTCCGGGCGCACGGCTTATCGGGAGATCATGGGACGGTCTATTCTCAAGATAAATAGATCGATTATAATGAATTCCATGAAGAAAATCGATCATTTGGCCCTCGACGGCCATGCCCTCGAACTGTTCCTGGCCGTGCTGGAGGAAGGTTCGGTGACGGCAGCCGCCACACGTCTCGGCTCGACGCAATCCGCGGTCAGCCACGCCCTGAACAAGCTGCGGCGGATCGCCGGCGATCCGCTGTTCGCCAAGTCGGGCCGCGGCATCGTCGCCACCGCACATGCGCAGGCGCTGGCCGGCAAGGCGCGGGCATTGATCGACGAGATGCGCAGCTTTGCCGGTGGCGTCAGCTTCGAGCCGGTGCAGGCTCAGCTTTCGCTCACGGTCGCCGCCAACGACTTCCAGCGCGACCTCTTGCTGCCGCGCTTCTTCGGCCATGTCGCCAGCCAGGTGAAGGGCCTGAACCTGCGCGTGATCCCCTCGCAATCGCCCTCGCCCGCGATGCTGCGCGAGAACCGCTGCGATCTCCTGATCACGCCGCTGCCGCCATCCGGCATCGACATCGTGCAGAAGCGCCTGCTCAGCGATCACTACGTTTGCTATTTCGATCCAAAGGCACGCGCGGCGCCCGCCGGCCGCAGCGCCTATCTCGCAGCGCGCCACATCACCGTGGTCTATACCGACAATGAGCGGCTCGACTTCGACCGCCGGCTGGCGGCGAACGGCTTCCACCGCGACATCGCCATCTCCGTGCCGAGCTTTTCAGGCGTGCCGTCGTTCCTGCGCGGCTCGCAGATGCTCGCGAGCATGCCGAGCCTGCTCGCGTCCGGCGTCATGCAGGGCTTCGCGCAAACGCTGATACCGCTGGCCTCGCGCACCCGGACGCTGGCCGAGCTGCCGATGTTCATGGTCTGGCACCAGCGCTACCAGAAGGACCCGGCCCATCGCTGGATCAGGAGCCAGCTCGAGACCGTGGCGGCGACGGCCGCCGGAGACTGAGCCTCAGTAAAGCCTGCCCTCCGCCGAACCCACTGGTTGCCTTGCGGCAGCCACGCTAGAATTGCCCCATGACAGTGACCGATATTGCGAGCCGGACCTACAATCACAGCTGGCGGCTGGATCCCATCATCCGCAGCCTGCTCGATACCGACTTTTACAAGCTATTGATGTTGCAGATGATTCGGGAAGATTACCCGGATCGACAGGTGACCTTCTCGGTCATCAATCGCTCGCGCCATGTGCGGCTCGCCGAGATCATCGACGAGGGCGAGCTGCGCGCCCAGCTCGACCATGCCCGCACCATCCGCTTCACCAAGAAAGAGCTGATCTGGCTTGCCGGTAACACCTTCTACGGCAAGACCCACATGTTCTCGGCGGATTTCATCCGCTGGCTCGCCGAATTCCGCCTGCCCGAATACGAGCTGCGCAAGGTCGAGGGCCAGTACGAAATACATTTCCACGGGCCGTGGACCCACACCACGATGTGGGAGATTCCGGCGCTCGCGATCCTCAACGAGCTGCGCTCGCGCGCGGCGATCAAGGGCCGCGGCCGCTTCGAGCTGGACGTGCTCTACGCCCGCGCCAAGGCCAAGCTGTGGACCAAGGTCGAGCGGCTGCGCAAACTGGAGAACCTGAGGCTCTCCGACTTCGGCACCCGCCGCCGTCACGGCTTTCTCTGGCAGCGCTGGTGCGTCGAGGCGGTGAAGGAAGGCCTGGGCCCCTCCTTCATCGGCACCTCCAACGTGCTGCTCGCGATGGACAACGATCTCGAAGCCATCGGCACCAACGCGCACGAGCTGCCGATGGTCGCGGCCGCGCTCGCCAAGGACGACGAGGAGTTGCGCTGGGCGCCCTATCGCATCCTCGACCAGTGGCGTCAGACCTATGGCGGCAATTTGCTGATCGCGCTGCCCGACGCCTTCGGCACCAAAGCTTTCCTGCGCGATGCGCCGGAATGGGTTGCCGACTGGACCGGCTTCCGCCCCGACAGCGCGCCGCCAATCCAGGCCGGCGAGGAGATCATCGCCTGGTGGGAGAAGAAGGGCCGCAACCCCAGGGACAAGCTGCTCGTCTTTTCCGACGCGATGGACGTCGGCTCGATCGAGGAGACCTATCACCACTTCACCGGCCGCGTGCGGCTCTCCTTCGGCTGGGGCACCAACCTCACCAACGACTTCGTCGGCTGCACCCCGGACGGCTCGTTCAATCTCGATCCGATCTCGCTGGTCTGCAAGGTGTCGTCGGCCGACGGCCACCCGGCCGTCAAGCTCTCCGACAATCCGGAGAAGGCGACCGGCCTGCCCTCGGAGATCGAGCGTTACCTGCGGGTGTTCGGCGACGCCGGCCGCGTGCGCAAGCCGGTGCTGGTCTAGCACCGGCCCCAACTCTCTCGATCAAGTAAACCGCGCAGGACGAATGCGAGGCATCGGTTCGCCGATGCAGCACAGGTTCCGGCTTGTCGGCATTTGCTACGATCTGCACGCATCCACTTCACGACGCCTTCACCCTGCGATGCAGTCCCTCGTCTCTTTCAGGTCGAGTTAAGCAACCATCTCCTCTACTTGGCGTTGCAGGCGCATCACTCCGCTGGGGTCGTTGATCGATTTGGGGAACTGAGGGTGTTTCGGAGAACATCGGCGTCGACGAAGGGGCACAGCTTCCTTCACGTCATCAAGCTCGTCTCGCCTTTCGTGATGGTCRTCGTCCTCCAGGCGACGATTGCGGGATTCAGCCTCGAGGTGATGTCATCGGTCCGCGCCTATGTCGCGGGCGAAGCGCTATGGTCGCGCTCGCAGAAGAACGCCGTCTATTTCCTCAATCGCTATCTGCATTCGGGCGACAAGAGCCAGTTCGCGCAGTACCAGGCCTCGCTCGCCGTTCCCATCGGCGACGAGTTCGCTCGCTGGGCGCTCGAGCGCGATCCGGTCGACGTCGAGGCCGCTCGCATCGGCTTCCTGCAGGGCGGCAACCATCCCGATGACGTTCCGGGATTGATCTGGCTGTTTCGCTATTTCAATCGCGTCAGCTTCCTCCAGGAAGCCATCCGCGAGTGGGCCGCCACCGATCCCATGCTGCTGGAGCTGAGCGTGTTCGGCGAGGTCATCCGGTCGGAGCTGGAGAACGGCCCGGTTCGGGATGGCAGCCGCCTGCAATTCCTGTCGTCTCGGCTCTCGGAGCTCAACACCCAGTTCACGGTGCATGCGAACCGCTTCTCCACGGTCCTGGGCGAAGGCTCCCGCGCGATCAAGTTGACGCTGACCTGCATCAACATCGTCACCGCCCTGGCGCTGATCCTGCTCCTGATCTGGCACACCCGGCGATTGGTGCTGCAACGACAGGCGTTCGAGGATGCCCTGCATGCCGAGAAGGAGCGCCTGGCCTGGCAGGCCTCGCACGACTGGCTGACAGGCCTTGCCAACCGTCGCGCCTTCGAGGCCCGCCTGCAAGGCGAGCTGGACAATGTTGCGGCAGGCTCGCTGGGCCTGATCCTGCTCGACCTCGACCAGTTCAAGAACGTCAACGACAGCTGCGGCCATCTGGCGGGCGACCGCCTGCTCTGCCAGGTCTCGCGCCTCCTGCAACAGGACCGGCGGCCGCATGATCTGGTGGCCCGGCTCGGCGGCGACGAATTCGGCCTGATCCTGCCGCAGTGCTCGCCGTTCGACGCAGCCGACGTCGCCGAACGGCTGCGGCGATCGCTCGAGCTGTTCAGCTTCGCCTGGGACGATCGTTGCTTTGCAGTGACCGCCAGCATCGGCATCACCTGCATCACCGACCGCGACACCACGCTCGAGGACGCGATGCGGCGCGCGGATGCCGCCTGCTATCGCGCCAAGGAAAAGGGACGCAACCGGGTTCAGGTCGACGGAGTGCGGCCCGACGTCGTCCTCATTGCAGCACGGCCACGCGAAGCTGCACGCGCCTGAGGCTGCTCGCCCTGTCACCGCAAAGGCAGAATCCCGAGGCCCGCGAGGTGCGCGTCGAGGAACTGCTCAACCTGCTGGCGCAGCAACTGGGGCGGCACCGCCACCATGCGCTCCTCGAGACCGAGCGAGATGATGCCGTGCACCGCGGAAAACAGGGTGCGCGACAGCAGCGCGATCTTCACGTCATCCGCATCCGGTAGCAGCCGCACCAGAGGCGGGTGCATCAGCGCGAACGCGTCCATCACCATCTGAAGGATGTCGTCCGGATAAGGGCGATCGTCCTCCATCCGATGCTCGAACAGCGAACGCAGCAAATTGGCGTGCTCCGCAAAGAATTCGAGATAGGTCTCGGCGAGCCCGTAGAGCTGGCGAACCGGATCCTCGGCCGGAACCCCGGCAAGCCGTGCCGTGAGCGCCTGAACGGTCTCCCGATTGACGGTCAGGATCACCCCGTCGAAGTCACCGAACTCGTTATAGACGCTTCCGACGGAGCAGCCGGCGGCTTCGGCGACGTCCCGAACCWTGAGTGATCTCAAGCCCTTAGTGGCAATGATGCCGCGGGCGATCTCCAGGATCTGGGCCCGGCGGCGATTTTTTTTCTGGTCCCGCAACGATTCTTCTTGAACATTGTTCATTTTCAAGCTACCAATGTGAACATTGTTCAATTTAACCCGGAGACCTGCAAAATGCAAACCCTCGCTGTTGATATCGTCACCACTTTCATCGATGACGCCGCCGCCCTCGTGACCGGCCTTGGCCGGGCCGCCCTCAAGCTCGCGATGACGCCGATCGATCGCATCGCAAACGCCTGCGACATTGCCGGCGTGCTCGCCGAGCGCCGCGCGACCTTCCGGATGTGGCGCACCAACCGTAGCCTCGTCCGTCATGAAGGCCGCAGGTTCAGCCTGCTTGGTCGCTTCTCGCCCTTTCGCCACCTCGCCCATCTCACCTGAGACGCGCGCCGCGAAGCGGTTCGAATGCAAGAAAAGGCTGCAATGAAGGACTTACCATTTGCCGACATTCGCAGCCGATGTCGCGGGCCTTACCGGTACGGATCAGTTTTTGCTCACGGCCCGTCGCATATCCGGGTCAGCGCGGCCCTCCCACCCAGAGCCGACGCGGCCGAAACCGGAAATTTGCGAACCTAACGAGACCATTAGGAGACCAACAGGATCGGAGGGATCGAGGGGACAGAGGCAGGCCGACGACAATCGTCACTCTGCAATCGTTCGTCCCATGCCCTTCCGGTCGTGACGCTTTCACCGCCACCGAAACAACCTCAGGCTGCCTTTCCAAAACAGGACTAGTCATGATCAGGGAATTGATGTCGTCACGCCGCTTCGCGCCGCTGTTCTGGGCGCAATTCTTCTCGGCGCTCAATGACAATGTGCTCAAGAACGCACTCGTCATCATCCTGCTTTACAGTGCCGCGACCGGCCACGGCGATGCGCTGGTGACGGTGGCAGGCGCCGTCTTCATCTTTCCCTATTTCATCCTGTCCGGGCTCGGTGGACAGCTCGCCGACAAATACGTCAAATCCGTCGTCGCAAGACGGCTCAAATTCGCCGAGATCTTCGCCGCTTGCTTCGCCGCCGCCGGCTTCTTCCTGCACTCGGTGCCGCTGTTGTTCGCAGCGCTCGCGCTGTTCGGGATCATCGCCGCCCTGTTCGGCCCCGTGAAATATTCCATGCTGCCGGACCAGCTCGAGCTCGGCGAGCTCGCGACCGGCAACGCGCTGGTCGAAGGCGCCACCTTCATGGCCATCCTGCTCGGCACCGTCGCCGGCGGCCAGTTCGTGGCCGGCTCCGCCCATATGGGCTGGGTCGCATCGGCCGTGGTCGTGCTGGCCCTATTGTCCTGGACCTTCGCTTCCCGCATTCCGCAGACAACGCCCTCCGCGCCCGATCTGCCCGTCAACGCCAATCCCTGGACCTCGACCCTCAGCCTGCTGAAGACGCTCCATGCGGACCGTCGGCTGTGGGACGGCACCGTGATCGTCTCCTGGTTCTGGCTGGTCGGCGCCATCGTGCTGTCGCTGCTGCCGGCGCTGGTCAAGGAGGTCGTTGGCGGCACCGAAGGCGTGGTGACGCTGTGTCTGGCGATCTTCGCGATCGGCATCGCCATCGGCTCGCTGTTCGCGGCGCAACTGAGCCACGTTCGCCCGAACCTCGCGCTGGTGCCGATCGGCGCCATCATCATGGGGTTTGCCGGCCTCGACCTCGCCTGGGCCATCGGCGTGACCAGCAAGGGACACGAGATCGCCGCGCTGGACTTCGCAACCTCGTTCGCCGGCCTGCGCATGCTGATCGATTTCGTCGCCTTCGCATTCGGCGGCGGCTTGTTCGTCGTTCCGTCCTTCGCCGCCGTGCAGGCCTGGTCGGCACCGTCCGAGCGCGCTCGCATCATCGCCGCGGGCAACGTGTTGCAAGCCGCCTTCATGGTGGTCGGCTCGCTGTTCGTCGCGCTGTTGCAGGCGACTGGCCTCCATATCGGCTGGATCTTCTTCGGCCTCGGCGCCGCCAGCTTCGGCGCGGTGTGGTTCGTGCTGACCAAGTGGGGCAAGGAAGGCGTGCGCGACTTCGGCGCGCTCTTGTTCCGCGCGCTGTTCCGCACCGAGGTTCGCGGGCTCGAGAACCTGCCGCCTCCAGGCACGCGCATGCTGATCGCGCCGAACCATGTCAGCCTGATCGACGGCCCGCTGCTGCACGCCGTGCTGCCGATCGACGCGAGCTTCGCGGTCGATACCGGCATCTCCAAGGCCTGGTGGGCAAAGCCGTTCCTGCGGGTGGTCAAGCATTACACCATGGACCCGACCAAGCCGCTGGCCGCGCGCGACCTGATCAAGCTGGTTGCCGCAGGTGAGCCGGTGGTCATCTTCCCGGAGGGACGCATCACCGTCTCCGGCTCGCTGATGAAGGTCTATGACGGCACCGCGATGATCGCCGACAAGGCCGACGCCGTGGTCGTGCCCGTCCGCATCGAAGGCGCGCAACGCTCGCATCTCAGCTACCTCGACGGCAGCCAGATCAAGCGCTCGTGGTTTCCGCGGGTGACGGTCACGATCCTGCCGCCAGTCAAGCTGCCGGTCGATCCGTCGCTGAAGGGCAAGGCGCGCCGCAATGCCGCCGGCGCCGCGCTCCAGGACGTGATGATCGACGCTCTCGTCAAGAACGCCATGCTCGATCACTCACTGTTCGAAGCGCTCGGACACGCCTATCGCGACCGCGACACCGGCAAGGTCATCATCGAAGACGCGCTCGGCACCAAGCTGACCTATCGCAAGCTGATCCTGGGCGCGCAGGTCTTGAGCCGGAAGCTGGAAAACGGCACTTCCGTCGGCGAGAATGTCGGCGTGCTGCTGCCGAACTCCGCGGGCGTCGCCGTCGTCTTCATGGCGCTGCAAAACATCGGCCGGGTCCCGGCAATGCTCAACTTCTCCGCCGGCCCGGTCAACGTCCTCGCCGCCATGAAGGCCGCGCAGGTCAAGACCGTGCTGACGTCGAAGGCCTTCATCGAGAAGGGCAAGCTCGACAAGTTGATGACCGCGATCTCCGCGGAGGCGCGAATCGTCTATCTTGAGGACGTCCGCGCCTCGATCGGGATGGCCGACAAGATCAAGGGCCTGCTCGCAGGCACCGCGCCGCGCGTCGTCCGCCAGGCCAACGATCCGGCCGTCGTGCTGTTCACGTCGGGCTCGGAAGGCACGCCCAAGGGCGTGGTGCTGTCCCACCGCAACATCCTTGCCAACTCCGCGCAGGCGCTGGCGCGCGTCGATGCCAACGCCAACGACAAGGTGTTCAACGTGCTGCCGGTGTTCCACTCCTTCGGGCTGACCGGTGGAATGATGATGCCGCTGCTCGCCGGCATCCCGATCTACATGTACCCCTCGCCGCTGCACTACCGGATCGTGCCGGAGCTGATCTACCAGACCGGCGCCACGATCCTGTTCGGCACCGATACGTTCCTCACCGGCTATGCGCGCTCGGCCCACGCCTACGACTTCCGCACCTTACGTCTCGTGATCGCCGGCGCCGAAGCGGTCAAGGATCGCACGCGGCAGGTGTTCATGGAGCGCTACGGCATCCGCATCCTCGAAGGCTATGGCGTCACCGAGACGGCGCCGGTGCTGGCTATGAACACGCCGATGGCCAACCGTCCCGGCACCGTCGGCCGCCTGTCGCCGCTGATGGAAAGCCGCCTCGATCCGGTCCCCGGCATCGAGGAAGGCGGCCGCCTCTCGGTGCGCGGACCGAACGTGATGCTCGGTTACTTGCGGGCCGAAAATCCCGGCGTGCTCGAAGTGCTCGCGGAGGGCTGGCACGACACCGGCGACATCGTGGCAATCGACGCGGCCGGCTTCATCACCATCAAGGGCCGCGCCAAGCGCTTTGCCAAGATCGCAGGCGAAATGGTCTCGCTGTCGGCGGTCGAAAGCATCGCAGCGACGCTGTGGCCGCAAGCCGGCTCGGTCGCCGTGTCGATCCCCGACCAGCGCAAGGGCGAGCGCATCGTGCTGCTGACGACGGAAAAGAACGCCGAGCGCAGCGCGATGCAGGTCCAGGCCAAGGCGATCGGCGCGTCCGAGCTGACCGTTCCCGCCGCGATCATGGTGGTCGACAAGGTGCCGCTGCTCGGCAGCGGCAAGACCGACTATGTCACGGCAACGACGATGGCCCGTGAGCAGGCGTCCGCGCCGGAGCGCGACGTGGCGTAAGCCAGATGCACAATGCGCCTGAAACAGGCAGTGCGCGATGTCCGGGAGTGGTTCTGCTTCACGGCATCGCGCGCACCTCGGCATCCCTGACCAGGCTCGAACGAGCGCTTCAGGCGAGCGGGTTCGCGACGCTCAACATCGACTATGCCAGCCGCAGCAAACCGATCGCGGCGCTTGCGGACGATATCCATCCGGCCATCATCAGCTTCGCCGAACGTGACGCGCCGCTGCATTTCGTTGCGCATTCGATGGGCGGCCTCGTCGCGCGCGCCTACATCGCAAGACACCGCCCGGCCCGGCTTGCCCGCGTCGTGATGCTGGGCACGCCGAACAGCGGCAGTGAGGTCGCTGATCTCCTGCAGGGATTTCTGCCCTACCGCGCATTCTACGGGCCAGCCGGCCTCGAGCTCACCACCACGCCTGCAACCGCGCCGAATACCCTCCCCACCATCGACTATCCCGTCGGCGTGATCGCAGGAAGCCGCTTCATCGATCCCGTCGCCGGCCTCTTCGTCCTGCCGAAGCCCAACGACGGCCGGGTCTCGGTGCAGAGCGCGATGCTGGCCGGCATGGCCGAGCATATCGTGGTGAAGGCGTCCCACACCGGACTGCCGCGTCACGCCGCCGCGATCGCACAGACGATCGCCTTCCTGCGCGAAGGCCGTTTTCAGTCGGCGTAACAGATCACGGCGCCGTCCGCCGTTCCCGTGCATAGCGCACCAGCGCAGCGAAGCGATAGATGCCGTGCACGAACTTGCCGTAGGGCATGGTGATGAACAGCGCGAACACCGCGCCGAGATGCAGCGCCAGCAGCGGTCCCATGGCGCCCGTCTCGCGCAGGATCAGAAGCAGCATGCCGGTGAGACCGGTCAGGAACAGCATGGCGATGAAGCCGACATCCATGCCGTAGCGTTGCTCATCGAGCAGCTCCGGCGTCCCGCGCAGTTTCGCGACGAACAGGCCGATCGGCCCGACGATGAGGCCGCTGCCGCCGAGCGTGCCGAGCACCACGGGCAGATCCCACCACGGATACGGCGCCTCGCGCCCGAGGAGATAGTGATACAGCGTCGCGACGGACGTCGCGGCAAAGCACAGCAGGAAGCCGTAGAACGTCAGGTGGTGATAGAGCTTGCGCCGGTCGGTCGGCTTGTCGTCCTCGTTGTAGCAGCCGACGCCGCCGCCATGGAGATAGCGCAGCTCACCGGCATCCCGGATCGCCTGGACAATCGAGCCGCCGTCGGCGCGGCCGCCGATCGGCGTGCCGATATCGCGCCAGAATGCGCGCACGCTCATGACCAGCGCGAGGATGGCATAGAGGAACGCGGCGCTGAACAGCGCGGCCATCGCGTTGTGCGGCATCAGTCTGTAGAATGCGCCCGGCCCGGTATGGACGCCGAACAGCACGCCGCGGTCGTTCAGGGCGGCGAAGCCCAGGATGAAGAGCGCCATGCTGAGCGCGGCGACGATGCCGATGACGAGGCCGTTGCGCGCGAAGGCGCCGGACAGCGCCTGCGGCCAGGCATAGGCCGCATAGGACTCCGCGCGCGCGACCGCGAGGGTCTGCGGGACGTTGACGTTGAATTCGTGCGGCGGCGAGAACTGGCAATCGACGTAGCAGGCGCCGCAGGCATGGCAGAGATTGGCGAGATAGTTGAGGTCGCCGTCGGAGAACGCACGGCGCATCTCCATCGCCGGGAACACCGCGCATAATCCCTCGCAATAGCGGCAGGAATTGCAAACCGTCATCAGGCGGTCGGCTTCGTCCAAAATTCTGGTTCCGTGCATGGCTTTACTTCGTCAGGCCCTTTCCCTCGAGCCATTTCTGGATCAGGGCGGCGACCTCGAGGTTGTTCTTGTCCATCATCACCATATGCGAATTGCCCTTGATGCTGGCCTGCGGGAGGTCGACGATGTCGACGCTGCCCCCGGCCGCCTTGATGGCGTCCGCAAAGGCGATGCCGTTGGCGCGGATCTTGGGCCAGCGCGAATCGTGCTCGATATAGTCGCCGTAGATGATCAGGGTCGGAATGTTCTTCAGCGCATCCGCTCTGGCAGGATCGCCGATGCCGGCCGGCTCGATCGCAATCAGCGCCTTGACCTTGTCAGGCCGGGCTTGCGCGACCTTGAAGCCGAAGCTGCCAGCCTGGCTGTGGAACAGGATCACCGAGGGGCCGACGCGATCGATCTCGGCAATATAGGCGGCGAGGGTCGCATCGTCGGTCGTGGTCCAGCGCGGTACGTTCTGCTTGACGAAATTCTCGTAGCCCTCGACCGGAAACTGGTTGCCCGGCAGCACCTTGCGCTTGGCGGGATCGGGATCGTAGGAATTTGGCCCATCGCCGATGCGGAAACGTTCGAACGGATTGGCTGTGGTGAGGAAGACCGGCTCGCTCTTGAAGATGTCGGGGTATTGCGCCCAGCCCGCGCGTCCGCGCTCCACCGCGTCGGAATTGTAGACCGCCCACCCCTTGCGCAGAAAATAGTTCAGCCAGCCTTCGCGTCCGTCGGGCGTGGTCTCGTAGGTGACGCCGGTCAGTCCGCCGCCATGCCACATCAGCAGCGGATAGACACCCTTCTCGTCTGCCGGCAGGAAATACTGCACGTACATCTGCTCGACCTGATAGGTGCCGTTGGGATCGACCTTGGCCGGTACGCCGCCGGGCGCGAACACGACCTCCTTCACCGGCTTGCCGGAAATTTCGACAAGACGCCCACCGACATGGAACGAACCCATGTCGCGCAGGGTGATCGGCTCGGTGGCGCGGGCGTGGCCGGCGATCAGCAGCGTCGCGATCGAAGCAATGGCAATGCGTGACATGGTTCCTCCCAGAGTCTTTTCTTCATTTAGTTCTTCGCATGGCGTGCCGCTTCCCGTCCTGCGATCCGCCCGAACACGCTGCCGATGGTCATGCCCATGCCCGCCGCATAGCCTTTGCCGAGCACATTGCCGGCCATGATCTCCCCGGCCGCGAACATGTTCGCCGACGGCTTGCCGTCGGCCATCAGCATCCGCGCCTCCCTGGTCACACGCGTACCGAGATAGGTGAAGGTGATGCCGGGCCGCACCGGATAGGCGAGATAGGGCGGCGTCTCGATCCGCCGCGCCCAATGCGTCTTCGGCGGCGTGATGCCCTCGGTGCGGCAGTCGTCCAGGATGGTGTGATCGAAGGTGCCGGGCCGCACCGCGGCGTTGAACTCGGTAACGGTCTTTTCAAGCGCGGCCGGATCGAGCTCGAGCTTGCCGGCGAGCTCGGCGACCGTCTGCCCGGCGATCGGCGGGAACAGCGTCGGCATGAWGCTCGTGACGACGGTGGAATCGAAGATGATGTAGGCGATCTGGTCGGKCTGCGCAGCGA
>NZ_JBFUES010000009.1:0-23889 GCF_056403875.1 Bradyrhizobium sp. P2_E8 | reverse complement strand
GTATAGGCTTCGTCGATCTTCTTCTGCTCTTCCGGCGTCGGGTTGGGACCCGCGATGTCGAAGGTGCGGTCCTGGAGGAAGTCGTAATAGGTGTAGCCGCCGCCTGCCTTGCGGCGGCCGGCGAACTTGGCGTTGCAGTCCGCAAGTGCGGATGTCTTCTCGGCCTTGGTTGCGGCCTTCTCGGCCGCATCAGCGCATTCCTCGAAGTCGACGGGCGCGCGCTTCCACCATTGCGCCTGGGCATGCGTGTGCGTCAGCAGAAAAAATCCTGCTGCGGCAACGAGAAGCGCCGCACGACGCGATGCAAACACGACCGACATTCTACGAGTGCATTCCTTGCAAAACTCAACCCGAACTGAGTCGGGCCAATTTTTGCCCCTTTATCGCCGGCTTGTCACCCATGGAACCCGGGAATTTCATGGCTGCAATGCTGACATTTTTTGCTTGACGTGGCGCGGGAGTCACAGCCGCGCGGCATAGGATGGGCTTACAGTTTTATCGATCTGAATTTGGGGGAGAATCTCCGTCATGCGCGCGCTGGCCCGATTTGCCGCACTCGTCCTGGTGCTGATTTGCGGCCATGCATTCGCGGCGGACGAGGATGCGCCCAACCGCAAGCCGGTGAAGGCGATCGGCGATGCGCGGCTCTCGATCGGCGGCCGGGGAATGCTGCCGCTCTACCTCTCCCGCGACTGGTCGATGCCATTGCCGGCGATCTCGCGCGCCATCATCGTGCTGCATGGACGCCTGCGCAACGCCGACGAATATTACATATCGGCCAACAACGCGCAGGCCGCAGCGGGCGACGATGGCAAGAGCGCGCTCATGATCGTTCCGCAGTTCCTGGCGGAGATCGATATCGACGCGCACAAATTGCCGGAGGACACGTTGCGCTGGTCGCTGGAGGGATGGGAGGGCGGCGATGCCGCACTTGCGCCCAATCCGGTCTCCTCGTTCGAGGCACTCGATGCGATCCTCGCAAAACTCTCCGACCGGCGCATCTTCCCGAACCTGAAGCAGGTCGTGGTCGCCGGCCATTCCGGCGGCGGCCAGGTCGCGCAGCGTTATGCCATCGCCGGCAAGGGCGAGGCGGCGCTGTCGCGCCAGCACATCGACATCCGCTATGTCGTCGCCAATCCCTCGTCCTATGCCTATTTCAGCGCCGACCGGCCGGTGCCCGCAATTGCTGCATCCTGTCCGGGCTACAACAACTGGAAATACGGCATGGGCGACCGTCCGCCCTATCTCGCCGACGCGACGCCGGCGGCGCTGGAACAGCGCTATGTCGAGCGCGAGGTGATCTATCTGCTCGGCACGCTCGACACCAATCCGAAGCATTCCGCACTGGACAAGAGCTGCATGGCAGAGGCGCAGGGGCCTTATCGTTACGCCCGCGGCCACGCTTACGTGGACGCGATGGCCAAGCGCGACCACGGCACGCCCAATCACAGGGTCTGGGATGTCGCCGGCGTCGGTCATGACGGCGACAAGATGCTGACCTCGAAATGCGGGCTCGCGGCGCTGTTCGATATTCCGGGCTGCGGCGCGGAGCGCTGACGCCGCTGCCTTGAAGCTCCGGCTCCGGCTGTTACACTTCGCCCCGCGAGCGCCTCACCCCGAGGCGCCGCCAAGAAGACGAAGTGGAAGCGCCTGATGCTGCTACCGCTGTCCGACGTGCCGCGCTGGTGGCCCCGCCGCGCGATGATTCCGGAGAAGTTGGTCGTACGCTGTTGCGCGGCGAGCGCGCGGCGTGGATGAAGGAAGGGCGCGGCTTCCGGATCTGGCCGCGAAGGCGCGGGCGCACGCCGAACAAGAAAAATTCACGAAAGGACTCTTTGACATGACCATCACCATCGCAGCCAACAGTGTGCCGAAGCCGCCGGCCGATATCATCGAGGGTTTTCGAGGTGCGCCTACGTCCGTGATCTCGGACAATCTCGCCAGGCTGCCGGGCGCGGTGGGGCTCAAACCCTATCATCGCGGCGGCAAGCTGGTGGGCGCGGCCTTCACGGTGCGGACCCGTCCCGGCGACAATCTCGCCATTCACCGCGCGCTCGAGCTGGTCGGTCCCGGCGACGTCATCGTGGTCGATGGCGGCGGCGACGAGACCCGCGCGCTGGTCGGCGAGATCATGAAGAACATCGCGCAGTGGCGCAAAGCCGAAGGCTACGTGATCGACGGCGCGATCCGCGACGTTGCGGCCTTCGCCGCGGACGACTTCCCCTGCTATGCCCGCGCTGTGATCCACCGCGGGCCTTACAAGAACGGCCCCGGCGAGATCAACGTGCCTGTGTCGGTCGGCGGCAGCGTGATCTCGCCCGGCGACATCGTCGTCGGCGATGAGGATGGCGTGGTGTCGTTTCCCGCCGCCGGCGCGGCTGCGCTGCTGGAGGCGGTGCGCGCCCAGGTCGCGCGCGAGGAGGAGACCATGAAGGCGATCCGCGAGGGCCGCTATCAGGGCTCCTACGGCAAGTCCTGATCAGGAGGGAGGCATCGTTGGGCCAGAAGGACGAATTCCACATCCTCGACAATTCTGCCGACGGCGGCTTCGGCGCGACGTAAGGTTGCGAAAGCCTTTCGATCCCGCCCTGGCGGTGGGGCAAACGGGTGTTCTCTTTCGTCGTGCTGGGAGTGGCTTTTCGGCCCGCTCTCTGTGACGGGGCAGGCGATTGGCCTGGCTCAACGAGGGACTCTGTCAGGCAGGCCTTGCATTTGCCTGACTGTCCTTGTCTGCTACAATCTTTCGGCGTCACAATGGTTGTGGCCGCCCCAGAGTTGTTGCGCCTGTGATGATGATCAGTGTCGACAACACGTCCCCGGACAACGGCTCGGATCAAGGGCGGCCGAGAAGGCGTACCGCAGCTACGATTTTCATCGATGTCGTCGGATATTCCCGGCTGATGGGAAGCGACGAGGAAGGCACGCATCAACGATGGATGTCGATGCGATCGGACGTTATCGAGCCGCGCGTCGCTTCAAATGCCGGTGAGGTAATCAAAAGTACCGGTGACGGTTTACTGCTGGAGTTCAGGAATCCGGTTGACGCAATCAGGTTCGCACTCGGCATGCAGATGCATCTGGCCGAATCGTCATCAGCCGGTAGCAACCCGCTGCAGTTGAGGATGTCGGCAAATGTCGGCGACGTCATCGCCGAGCGTGACGACATCTACGGGGACGGAGTCAATATAGCAGCCCGGCTTCAGGAATTCGCCGGCCCGGGCGGGGTCGTGATTTCCGGGGCCATTCACGATCAGGTGAAGGATCATCTGCGCTACCAAGCCGCCGATCTGGGATTCCTCACGCTCAAGAATATCGAGCGGCGCATCCGGGCATTCAAGATAGCGCATCACGACCTACGGGCTCCGACAATCTCGGTGGCCCATTCGCTCAAGCCGTCCGTGGCAGTATTGCCGCTGCAGATGCTCGGCCTTCAGGCGGCGGATGCCTATCTCGCGCAGGGAATCGTCCACGATATCGTCGCCTCGCTGGCGGGTATTCGCGAATTGTTCGTCGTATCCAGCACGTCCACACTTGGGTTCACCGGTCCTACTGTCGACCCTGGTGCCGTTTGCCATCGCCTTGGCGTGCGATATCTCGTCACGGGAACGCTCAAGCGTCACGGCGAGTTGCTACGGATGCGGGTGGAATTGATCGATGTCGATACGCGRTCCATGCTGTGGACCAACCAGTACGAGGCGTCGATCAGCCAGTTGTTCGACGTGCAGGAGACGATCGCAACGAGCATCGCATACGCGCTCCTGCCGCATATCCATATCTCCGAGCTGCAGCACGCCGAGCGCAAGGCGCCGCAGAGCATGAACGCTTACGACCTGGTCCTGCAGGGCATGTATCGCCTGTATCGCCTCGGTCATGACGACATGCTTGCGGCGCGCAGCCTGTTCGAACGCGCCCTCGACCATGATCCGCAATATGCGGCGGCCTATGCCCTGATGGCAAAATGGTACATCCTGCACATCGGCGAGGGTCATTCCACCGACTTCAAGGCCGATTCCCGCGAGGCATTTCGGCTTGCGTCGCGCGCGCTCGAGTTCGAACCGTCGGACCCAATGGCGCTCGCGATATTCGGGCACATCAATTCGTTTCTGTTCGGCGCGTATGACCGTGCCATCGATGCTTTCGACCGTGCCATTGGAGGAACGCCCAATTCCGCTATTGCGTGGTCCCTGAGCGCATCGACATACTGCTATCTCGGCGACGGACCACGTGCCGTGGCGCGCGCGTCTTACGGCATATCGCTGTCGCCGCTCGATCCGTACGCCTATTTCTATCAGTCGGCGCTCACCAACGCGCACTACACCAATGAGACCTTCGACGATGCCGTGCACTGGGGCACGAAGGTCATGGCGGCGGCTCCGCAGTTTGCCGCTAATCTGCGGCTTCTTGCCGCGAGCCTCGTCGCCGCCGGCTCTCTCGAGCGGGCGCGCGAAGTTGGCGCCGCGCATATGAGGATCGATCCCTCGTTCTCGGTTGAGAAATATTGCAGTTGGTACCCGATCAAGCAGCCGGATCGGCTCGCGCTTTTGGGCGAACGATTAATTGAAGCCGGGCTGCCTCGTTAACGTCCGTGATGAATTGCGCCACGGCGCTCGATCGCTTCTCAGCAACGAAAAGGTTCTGTAGCGGCAGCTCTGGAGGATCACATGGGAATGGGCATGGGAATGGGAATGGGTATGGGTATGGGTATGGGCATGGGAATGGGTATGGGCATGGGGATGGGAATGGGTATGGGTATGGGTATGGCCTTCGGCGCCACGCCACCCGAACTCGGCTTCCGACCCCTGACCCTGCAATACGACCTTGGCCCGAATGCCGATCCGAGTTTCCCGGACCAATTGCTGCCTAAGGAATGCTGGAAAGACAGGGTCGGACCGTGGGATCCCGACGTCCTCTGTCTGCTGTACATCACGGAGTTCATAAGAGGCACCGATTGGGACAAGATCGATGCAGAGATTGTCGCGCAGCGTCCCGAGTTGCTCCATTGGGACCCGAACAGCTATGCGAACTTCGAGAAGTTTGTCAGCGGCGAGATCATCCAGCTCCAGCAGCTTATGCAAACCGATCGCGAGCGCTACATGGTGGAAATCTTGGCGCAGCATGACAACGCGCCCGGCTATTGGGTGAGTCTAATGGCCGTCAACAATCGTGAGCACCACCATACGCTGGTGGTGATGAATCTTGCGGTACGGATCGGCCAGATCGTTGCGTCCTTCTACAAGTACCACTACAAGCGACCGCGGCCATCGTTTGTGTGTCCAGGCCTGCTGCCGGAATTCGGCCCGCCGGCGCACGCCTCGTTTCCAAGCGGACATTCTCTGCAGAGCTGGCTCATGTCGCTATTCCTCGAGGAAGTAGCGCCTGCCTACACGTATGAGCTCGAATGGCTTGCTGAAAGAGTCGCATTAAACCGCGAGCGAGCGGGGGTGCACTATCGAAGCGACACCGAGGCAGGAAAGTTCATTGCCGAAAAGTGCAAGGCAAAGATCATGGCCCTGCCTACCGGCTCCAAGATCAAAGAGCTGTTCGAAGAGGCCAAGAAAGAGTGGGGCCAACCAGTAGCAATAGCCCCTGCCATCGCTCCGGTTTAGGTGGCATTGCGAGAGGTGATGACCGTCTATCTTGAGGCAACGCCGGCCCAGATCGGCGCAAGCTCTACGAGAGGGTCCACTCCCGATAACCGAGATTGTTGTCGGCGCGGACAAGGTCCGCGACGACCACGGGACCGGTAGCGCACGGTAGGGTGGACCCCGCATCGATGTTGCTGCGGTCGCCTTCGACCATCGCGCGGACGAGCAAAGCGTTTCTCTTTCCTGCCTGTGGAGTCCACTCAAACGGCCCAAAGATCGCGGATGGTTCACCGGGTGATACATCCATCGTATTGGTTCGGTTCACTGGCGACCACTGGCCCGATTGGGCATCCCAAGTGTCTGCATAGTTGCCGACGGCTGTGAAAACATCCACCGATGCCGCGGTTGCGATCTGGGCGCCGCGATTCCCAAGTTTGACGTAGACATAGTTCACATAGCCCGGGCGCGGCGTCTGATCGTCCGACTGGCCGTCCGCGGCGTTGCGGACCCAGAAAACAGCAGGGAGTGCGTGCCAGTGGTTGCAGTACTTGTATTGCCCGCCACGGCCGTCATCGACGTAGATGTCAATCGGCGGTGCGCTGCCCGGCGTGTTCTGGCCGGGCGAAGACGTCTGATAAAGACCTTGTTGCTCAAAAGCCCAGCGGACAACCTTGTGAAGCATTCCGCCCAGCCGCCTCGATCCGTCGTAGTCGAGATAAGGTGTGCCGACATCAGCGTCCATCAAGGCTGTGGCGAACTGGCTCGCCGCGCGGGTCGGCTGCGTCGCGACGGAACCGAGCGATGCGATCGCGCGTACGATGAGGTAAGCAATGTAGTATGCAGTCGCCGTGCGGGCGTCGACATCCGGCGCCTCGTCGGCGCGAACCGCATCGCCGCCAGCGGCGAGATAGAGCTGGAACAGGGTGGTCGACAGGATCTGCTCGGAGTTGTAGCCGGCGGGATCGCGCGGCCCGTAGGTCGGATTGGGTTTCTCGTACAGAGTGCCGTTCCAACCCCACCCTTTCTTGACGTCACGGTCGTGGCGCCGCAACGGCAGCTGGATGAAGGGGAACGTCACGCCTCGCCACGTCTTCGGGAGCTTTGATGCCGGATCACACATGATCGCGCCGAGCGCGTCACCGGCGCTGTGCGCGAAGTCGAATTCGGTCGAGCCAGTCGCAGCCAGGATCAGGACGTGGCAGAACTCATGCCAGACGAAGCGCACGTCGGCGACAAGCCCAAGAGGGTGCTTCCAAGTGTCCGCGAAATCCGCAAGCCCGAACAACATCCTGACGTCCCACTCTGTCGCCGTTTGGTCGGGGCGGAACGGGGTCACATAGGCATTGATGCCGCGGCCGTCATGGGCTCCCGGGCCCGTCAACATCTTGGCTCGATGTTCGACGGTCAACGGTAGTGCAACCTTTCCAAAATAATCCTTCAGAACAAACCCGAATCCCTGGACCAGTTGCATCATTGAATCGCAATGACAGTAGGCGCTGACCGCGGCGAACTCGTTGGTTCGAGCCGTGAAGGCGAAGGGAGGCCGCTGCACCGGCGGATCATAGTCAGCACCCAGCGCCGCCGGCGTGAGCACCCTCACGCGCGGCCCCGACAGCTTCCGACGCCCGCCACCGGCGTGATCGAGATCTAGCAATCCGACTGGATCGCGCTCGTGATCGAGCAAGTCGGCGACGCTGTCGGGGCGCAGCTTGAAGCCGCCTGTCTTGCTGGCAGGGTCACTGAGGAAGGCATATCCAGCGCAAGCCGACGCGATCGGGGCCTTGCGGATAAGCCTGGCTTCGAGAGGATCAAAGAGGACCTGGTGCGCAATGGAGTCGCCGCTCGCCATCGGCATGAAAACGGTGGCGGCAGCCGCCAAGCCAAGCCCGCCATCCTCGTACGCGATGCTGGGCCCGCTTCGATGATACGCAACGAGCTGTCCATCTGCGATTGCGTCCGGCGACACAAAGCCCAGAACAGGGCCGAGCCAGTCCGAAATCAGTTCCGCGGGAAGGCTGTCGGCCCACTCCGGATCGAAACGGCGAAACGCCCTTTCCACGAAGCCCGGTTTGATCGACAGATTGGCATGCATAAGTAACGTTGATCGGGCACTGGTGATTTGCCATCGGCCGGTCTGCCGCCCGTAGTGTGCGACGAGACGTATGCTGCCACCCCGAACATCGGGGATGAAGTCAGTACCCCCGACCTTGATCGGAATTGTTTGCTGACACCAAACGACCGTCGTCTCGATCCCGCCATTGCGCTTCAGTTCGCGCGGCTGCGACCATCGAAATCTTGATTTGCTGGATCGCCCTGGTTCGTTGGAGTCGGTCGTGTGGTCAAGGTGGTCCAAATCGTCGTCGCTGAGCGGCAGCAAAGGCGGGTCGGTGTGGGACGCCAGCCTTAGATACTCGAACGCTGCTCGCTTCGCTGACACGTCAGGGTCGGCCACCGCCGGCGTTTGCAGATGGCGCAACTCACGAATAACCCCGTCCRCATCCTTCTCAATCAGAAGATCTGGTTCTTGCGGAAGATTCATAGCTCACCTCAAGGGGTCTCGATCTCCGGCACGACGGAGCCCGAGCATGCCCTTGACCATTGCGCGAGGCAAGCGTCCTTCTCCCGCCGGAGCTGCGGAGAAGGGGCAGCGGATGCCACTGGAATCACTGTTGATTTCGTTTGCCATCTCCTCGGGCCACGTACCGGATGGCTCGTTTCGCCGCATGGCGGTCCGCATCACGCTCCGTTGCGAGGGGGGATCGAACCTGCCTCGCGGATTCCGCGGTCCCTCAGCTCAGCCGGATAGAGCGACAGTTTCCCCGCGCGGCCAAGGCCTAAGAAATCTCTTCCCGGGATTGCCATCCCGGGTCCATTGCGCTCGCGTTGGCTTGAGCGTCAGAGCATCTTGCCGACGATCTTTGTCATATCTGCCGCCGAAAACGCGCGCAGCGTTTCGGTGCGGACGTTGCCGAGCGCGCTGAGACTAAGGCTCAGCGACATCGCGGCAGCCTCATCTGGAGCCTCGAGAACGGTTACAACGTCATATCGTCCCTGCGTCCAGACGATCTCTTTCACCGTCACGCCGAACGTTTTGGCCATCTCCTTGAAGGCGTCGGCCCGCTTCGGCGAGTCCTTGACGTTGCGGACTCCCTGATCAGTGAAGTTTCCCAGCACGACATAGGTTACCATGGTCGTCCTCCCTGGTTAGAACCCAGATACAATTCTCGCTTGAGGCAACCGCACCGAGCTTGCCACGGCGGCTGAGATAGCGCTACTTGCGCGTTGGGAACGTCAGCGGATGTGACTAATTCGGTCGGGACAACGGCCGCGCGAAACTGAGCTCATGGCCGTCGGGGTCGGTGAGATGGAAGTAGCGCTCACCCCATTCTGCATCGCGCGGCGTGGTCGAAGGCTGGCATCCGGCTGCGCGTGCGCGCTCGTAGGTCCCGTCGACGTTGTCGACGTAGAAGATGATGCGGCCCCACCAAGACCAGCGCTTGTCGTCCGGCTGCGCCGTCAGGTTGAGATAGCCGGTGCCCGCGCGAAAGCTGGTGAATGCAGCGGCTTCGCCGCCATACAGGAGCTCGAACCCCAGCGAACGGTAGAAGTGCACGGCGCGCCCCATGTCATGCGTGCCGAGCGTGATGGCGCTGATGCTTTCGATCATGTGAGCTGCTCCGCCGAGAGGGACCTGGGCGCGATTGTACAGCCGCCTTGTTCAGGTTGACGATGATCCGGCCCGCCTTGCGGCTGGCGAACCGTATCCTGCTCTGGTATGAGGGGGCCGAACCCGCACCTGCGGGTTCCGCGGTCCCGTAGCTCAGCCGGATAGAGCGACGGTTTCCTAAACCGTAGGTCGGAAGTTCGAGTCTTCCCGGGATCGCCATTTTGTCATGGGCAATGGCCGCTATTTGGCGGGCTCTTCGGCGCAAAACTTGCTACAGGCAACAGACTTCCCTCCTGGCCTCGCCGACATGTCGGCCGCGCCTTACTGCCCTATCCGGAGACCATGATGCCTTTCGACTTGATCCTGCGCGGCGGCCGTGTGGTCGACCCGTCCCAGAAGCTCGACGCCGTGACCGATGTCGCCTTTGCCGGCGGCAAGGTCGCAGCGATCGGCAGCGGGCTGAAGGCCGATCCTGCTACGGAGGTGCGCGACGTCTCGCAGCTCATCGTGACCCCGGGGCTGATCGATCTGCACACCCATGTCTATTGGGGCGGCACCTCGCTCGGCATCGACGCCGAGGAATTCTGCCGCCTCTCCGGCGTCACCACGGYGGTGGACACCGGCAGTGCGGGGCCCGGCAATTTCGCAGGCTTCCGCAAGCATGTGATCGAGCCGAGCCAGGTCCGCATCCTCGCTTATCTGCACGTCTCGCATGCCGGCATCTTCGGCTTCTCGCACCGGATCATGGTCGGCGAGAGCGAGGAGTTGCGGCTGATGAATCCGATCGAGGCGGCCAAGGTCGCTGATGCCAACCGCGACCTCATCGTCGGCATCAAGGTGCGCGTCGGCTTGCATTCCTCGGGTACCTCAGGGGTCGTGCCGCTCGACATCGCGCTCGAGGTCGCGAACGAGGTCGGCATGCCCCTGATGGCGCATATCGACCATCCGCCGCCGAGCTATGAGGAAGTGCTGGCGCGCCTCCGTCCAGGCGACGTGCTGACCCATGCGTTCCGTCCCTTCCCCAACACGCCGGCGACGGCGCAAGGCACGGTGAAGAAGGCGGTGCTGGATGCACGCGAGCGCGGCGTGCTGTTCGACATCGGCCACGGCAAGGGCTCGTTCGCCTTCAAGACCGCGCGCGCAATGCTCGCCAACGGCTTCTATCCGGACACCATCTCCTCCGACATCCATCAGCTCTGCATCGATGGCCCGGCCTTCGACCAGGTGACGACCATGTCGAAGTTCTTGTGCATGGGCATGGAGCTGTCCGATGTGGTCGCCGCCTCGACGGTGAACGCGGCGATGGCGCTGCGGCGCCCCGAGCTCGGCAGCCTCAAGCCGGGCTGCGTCGGCGACGCCACGCTGATCTCGATCAGGCAGGGCCAGTTCGACTATGAGGACGTCGTCGGCGAGCACCTGATCGGTAACAGCAAGATCGCGTCCGAAGGCGTGGTCATCGGCGGTCGCTGGTGGCATCCGAATTGAGCGGATCAGGCTTGCTCGCGATAGAATTGCAGTAACCGCGCGCCCGCCGGCGAGAGCCAGTCGGGTGCGCCGGTGATGTAACCCTCGACGTGATTGCTCGCGCCGACCAGATAGGTGACGGGCATGCCGACGAGCGGGAAGACCGAGGCTGAGGCTTCCGCCGCCGTGGCATACGCATCGACGTAGCAGGCGAGGTTTTGCACGGCGAGACCGCCGAGGAACGCGCGGATCTTGCGCAGGTCCTTCGTGTCCGTGCAGATCGCGACGACGTCGAGCCGGTCCGGCCGCGATCCCGCGAGGCTTGCGAGTACAGGCAGATCGAGCCGGCAGGCCGCGCACCACGTCGCCCAGAAATTGACGAGCGTGATCCGGCCCGGCCGCGCCGTCAGCACAACGTCTTTTCCCTGCACGTCCTGAAGCCTGAGCTGTGGCATCGTTGCGCGAGGCCGCACGACGGTAAACTGGCTGCGGCCGGCCTCGAACACCGGCGGCCAGGCGGGATCGCCCTGCGCGCGGCTTGCGCGCGGAGGGGCAAGGATCGCAGGCGCGGCCATCAGCAGCGCGCGCCTCGATAGTGTCGCGCCTCGCGCACGGGGCTTCTCACGCATGGATATAGGCCCAGCCCGTCAGTTGCAGATCGACCACGCGCCCGATACCGAACGGGACAAGACTCGCGCCCGCGATCAGCGGAATCGAGACCTGCTCCTTGGCTTCCGCGATCGCCTTCGACGACGCGCACATGCTGTAGGTGAGATTGGGCACCGACTGCCGCAGCGTCGCGAGCGCCTCGACCAGCGGGGTCTTGTCGGCCCGGAAGACGTCGATGCCCTTGCCGTTGGCGACGACCTCGATCAGCAATCGCGCGCCCTTGTCGGCGAAGTGCTTTGCGAGGTTGGCCGAGTAGCTGATCGCATGTCCCATGACATAGGGCTCGTTGCTGTCGATCAGGATCACGACGCCGTCGGCGAGACGGTTCTCCCTGGCGGCGGCGCCGCCCGCAGTGAGGATCGCGGTGCCTGCGAGCAGGCCCCTCCGGGACCATCCATTGGCTGAGATCATGGCGGCGGTCTTCCTGCCGCTCAGAACTGACGCGGCGCGATCGGCGCCTTGCGGCCGCGTCCCCACAACACGAACAGGCTGAGCGCAAGCAGGACGACATTGAGCGGCGTGACATCGGCCTCGCCGCGCGAGAGGTGGAAGGCGAGCGCGAACACCTGCAACACCGTGCAGCCCAGCGCGGCCAGCACCGTCAGCCGCGGCAGGATCCGCGTCAGGGCCGGAAGCAGGATGCCGATCCCGCCGGCGAGGTCGATCAGTCCAATGATTCGGACGAACGTTTCGGAATACTGCCCGGTCCAGGGCATCATCGCGGCCAGCTGAGGGATAGGCGTGAGCAGCTTGACCAGCCCGGCCGAGGTGAACACGAAGAAGATCAGGCCCTGTGCGGCCCAGAGGCCGATACGAAGGGCGCGGCCCGGGGTGGGGGTCTCGAAGGTGGTGGCGGACATGGTGGGGTCTCCAGGATGTGAGGATTGCCACCATTTGATGGTTTCGCATTATTTGATCATTATGCGTTCCAGGATTGATTCATTTCCTGGGTGTTGATGATTTCATGGATTCGCTGGTCAGCATGAGGGTGTTCTGCCTGGTCGCGGAGCTGAAGAGCTTTGCGACCGCGGCGCAGCGCCTGCGCATCTCTCCCGCCATGGCGAGCAAGCACGTGATGCAGCTCGAGAAGCGGCTGGGCACGCGGCTGCTCAACCGCACCAGTCGGCGGGTCAGCCTGAGCGAGAGCGGCGCGCTCTATTTCGAGCAGGCGCGGCAGATGCTGGATTCGCTCGACGAGGTCGAGGCCGCCGTCAGCAAGGCGACGGTCGTTCCGCGCGGCACGTTGCGGCTGACCGCGCCGGTGTGGATGGCGAATGCGATCTTCGCGGGCGTGCTGGCGGATTACCAGGCCCGCTATCCGGAGGTGTGCCTCGACGTCGATCTCAGCGGGCGGCTGGTCAATCTGGTCGAGGAGGGATTCGATCTCGCTTTGCGCGCGACCGGCACGCCGGACGAGGCGCTGATCGCGCGTCCCATCACCAAGGTCCCGTTCTTGTTGGTTGCAGCCCCTGCGTTCCTCAAGCGCGCCGGACGCCCGGCGAAGTTTGCCGATCTTGCCGGCCAGGCGCTGCTGCACTACGCGCTCTATCCGGGCGAGAGCTTTTCCCTGAACAGGAACGGCACGGTCGAGACCGTCAAGCTCAACCCGGTCCTGCGCAGCGGCAACGAGACGCTGCTGCACGTGGCCGCGCTGGAAGGCATGGGCTTCGCCTTCCTGCCGAAATGGCTGGTCACCGACGACATCGCCGCCGGTCGGCTCGTGCACATCCTGCCCGACGACATCATCTTCGACGGGCGCCTGTTCGCCGTCTATCCGAGCCGCAAATACCTCTCCGCGAAGGTGAGGACCTTCATCGACTTCGTCGCCGCCGACAAGCGGATGAGGTGAGCGGCTACAGCGACAGCGGGATCAAAGGCCTGGAACGGCCAGTCAGTCGCGTCCTGCCTCCATGATCGCCCTGGCAAGGCGTGCCGGATCGGAGAAGCACAGTTCGTGGCTCCCCGGCACCTGCACGAGGCGGAACAGGCCGAGCTTCTCCGACAGCCGTGGATGCCAGGGATAGCCGTGCGGCAGCGCGGTGTCTTCGGTGCAGTTGATGTAGGATTTTGCCAGCGGCATCTCTGCCGGATTGGTCTTCAGCGCAATCTTGTCGCTGAAGGTCTTCAGCGGATGCGGATTGAGAATGTCGTAGGCGCGCTGCGCCAGTTCGAGATCGGCGTCGTTGATGAAGGCCTCGCGCCAGATCGGGAACGGGAGCACCACCGAGCCGTCGCCGCGCTCGGCCGCGATCATGTCGAACAGCCCGATATAGTGCGGCGGCACCATGTCGTTGAGCGACTCGCCATTGTTGGGCACGAAGGCGTTCCAGTAGACAAGGCGGCGGATGCGCTCCGGCACGAGGTCGGCAACGCCGGTGATGACCATGCCGCCATAGGAGTGGCCGAGCAGGATTACGTCCGTCAGGTTGTTTTCGGCGAGGTAGTCGGCAATCGACTGGATCGCCTCCTTCAGCCCCGTCGTCTTGGCATCGCCCGGGCGGTTGCCCTTGATGGTCGGGAGGTGGACCTGATGGCCGGCGGCCCGGATCGGCGCTGCGACCGGTTCGAGCTCGGCACCGGTGTGCCAGGCGCCGTGAACGAGAACGTAGGTCGACATATTGTAGCTCCCTCGGAAGGCTGGTTAGATTGGCGGGGCGATGGCCTTGCCGGCTGAACGCCGGTCTTTGTCGTTGTTGCCGCCATATTGAACCGGCCGGGATGCCGCGCGCTTGTCTGGCGCTGAACCGGATTGGTCTCGGAGCGAACTGATGGAGCAGGTCAATTCTATGAGCCGGCCGCGGCACGCGATCTGGAACACCGCGGAGACCCGGCCGGACGAGCAGTTTTCCTACTACCGCGAGGCGATCTGCCAGGCCTTCATGAACCTGACGCCGGAATCGGCGACGACGTCGCGCTTCCCGGCCAAGGTGGAGACGATCGGGCTCGGCGCCGGCGCGATCAACCGGGTGATGTTTCCCGAGCACACCGTGAATCGTTCGCGTGCCGATATCGCGGCATCGCGCGACAGCTGCTTCTATCTCAACTTCAAGCTCGCCGGACGTTGCCGCATGCTGCAGGATGGCCGCGAGGTCAGCTTGTCGCGCGGCCAGGTCGGCATCGTCGACAGCGACCGCGAGGTGACGCTGTTGCACGATCGCGGCCCGACGCTGGAGGTCGCTTCATTCTGGGTGCCGTCGCGCGCCTTGYGCGACCGGCTGCCGCCGTCGTTCGATTTCAGGGCCGAGCGCGTGTCCGACGATCCCCATGTCGGTCACCTCATCGTCGAGACCGCGCGCTCCCTGAACGCCGGTGCATTGCGGATGACGGAAGAGGACAGCGTCCGGCTGTTCGACGTGCTGCTCGATCTCGTTGCGCTCAGCCTGTCGCGCCGCTCGCGGGCGCAGACGGCGGAAGCCGCAAGTTTTGCGGACGCCACCGTGCTGGCGCTGCGCCGTGCCATTCACGAGCGGCTGCGCGAGCCGGGATTGACGGTCGCGGCGGTCGCCGGCGCGGTCGGCATCAGCGAGCGTTACGTTCACAAGCTGTTCGAGCGCTCCGGCACGACGTTCTCGGACTATGTGATGGATCGCCGCCTCGTCGGCGCGGCGGCCGACCTGAAGGATCCGGCGCTCTGCGGCCGCGCGATCGGCGCCATTGCGTTCGACTGGGGCTTCTCGGACCTCTCCCACTTCACCCGGCGCTTCAAGCAGCGCTTCGGCTGCCGGCCGCGCGACTGGCGCGCGGGCTGAGCAGCGCTACAGCGACCTCGCGATCAGCAGCTTCATGATCTCGTTGGTGCCGCCGTAGATCTTCTGGATGCGGGCATCGATGAAGATGCGCGAGATCGGGTATTCCTGCATGTAGCCGTAGCCGCCGAACAGCTGGAGGCATTCGTCGGCGGTCTGGACCTGCTTGTCCGAGCACCAATATTTCGCCATCGAGGCCGTCACCGTGTCGAGGTCTTTGGCCACCAGGCGCTCGATGCACCAGTCGACGAAGACGCGCGCGATCATCGCCTCGGTCTTGCGCTCGGCGAGCGTGAAGGCGGTGTTCTGGAAATCCATCAGCGGCTTGCCGAAGGCCTTCCGTTCCTTGGTGTACTCGGTGGTGAGCTTGACGGCGCGCTCCATCGAGGCGACGGCGCCGACCGCGAGCGCAAGGCGCTCCTGCGGCAATTGCTGCATCAGCTGGACGAAGCCCTGGCCTTCCTCCTTGCCGAGCAAATTCTCCGGCGGAACCGTGACGTTGTCGAAGAACAGCTCTGACGTATCGGAGGCATGCAGGCCGATCTTGTCGAGGTTGCGCCCGCGCTTGTAACCGTCCGTGCCTGAAGTCTCGACCACGATCAGCGAAATGCCCTTGGCCCCTTGTTCGCCGGTGCGCGCGACGACGATGACGAGATCGGCGGCCTGGCCGTTGGTGATGAAAGTCTTCTGGCCGTTGATGACGTAGGAATTGCCCTGCTTCTTCGCGGTGGTCTTGACGGCCTGGAGGTCCGAGCCGGTGCCGGGCTCGGTCATGGCGATGGCGCCGACCATCTCGCCGCTCGCCATCTTCGGCAGCCAGCGCTTCTTCTGCTCCTCTGAGCCGTAGTTGAGGATGTAGTGGGCGACGATGGCGCTGTGCACGGAGACGCCGGTCGTCAACTCCGGCACGGTGCTCTCGAGATCATCCAGCACGGCGGCGTCATAGGCGAAGGTTGCGCCCAGGCCGCCATATTCCTCCGGCACGCTCGCCAGCAGCGCCCCCATCTCGCCGAGCCCGCGCCAGGCGAAGCGGTCGACCATCTTCTGCTCGCGCCATTTTTCGGCATGCGGCGCCAGGTCCTTGGCAAGATACTTCCGGAACTGGTCGCGAAAGACGTCGAGCTCTTCGGTCATCCAGCAGGAGCGGTAGGACATGGTTACCTCGGTTGATGCGGTATTCCGGCTTGGTAGGCTGGCCGGCGGCGACAATTATTGTGTTTTCAGGCTGCGCCGGTGACGCTACCAAGGCGGCCGGAGTAGCGTCTGTCGGGATGGCTGATTGTGGCGACCAAAACTCAAGAGCTCAAGCTCGACATCGAGCGCATCGGCATGGTCTCCGCGATACTGGTGCGGCCGAAAGATGCGCGCGCCTGTTATGTGCTGGCGCACGGCGCCGGTGCCGACATGCGGCATTCCTTCATGGAGAAGGTCGCTGAGGGCCTCGCGAACCGTGGCATCGCGACCTTCCGCTTCAATTTTCCCTACATGGAAAAGAAGCTGGGACGTCCCGACCAGCCGGCGGTCGCGCACGCCGCCATCCGCGCAGCGGTCGCGGAGGCGGCGCGGCTGTGCCCCGGCGTGACGCTCGTCGCCGGCGGCAAGTCCTTCGGCGGGCGGATGACGTCGCAGGCACAGTCCAAGGCTCCATTGCCGGACGTCAAAGGGCTCGCCTTCCTCGGCTTTCCCCTGCACGCCGACAAAAAGCCGTCGTCCGAGCGTGCCGAGCACCTCGCCGGCATCGCCATCCCCATGCTGTTCCTGCAAGGCACGCGCGACGGGCTTGCCGACCTCGGCATCCTCAAGCCCGTGATCGATGCGCTCCGTCCGAAGGCGACGCTGCACGAGGTCGAAGGCGGCGATCACTCCTTCGCGGTGCTGAAAAAGTCCGGCCGTAGCAACGAAGAGGCGCTGGCGGAGGTGCTCGACGCGCTCACGGCCTGGATCGACGGGCTCGCCTGAGGCTGCGAGCATGATCCGGAAAAGTGTGTGCAGCGGTTTTCCCAGAAGATCGTGCTCAAAAAATCAAGACGCATAAAGCCCCTTGTCGCGCGCCTTCTGGATCGCCAACGCGGCGATCAGGTCGAGCGTCGGCGTCGACAGGCCGCCGGTGCGCGCGAAGGCGGCGGGCGCCTTCACCAGCACGTCGATCTCCATGGCGCGGCCGAGCTCGTAATCCTGGAGCAGCGATGGCTTGTGATTGGGGGCGGGGCCGCTGCGCGTCACGCGCTTCACCTCGGGAATGAAGTGCTGGGCGATGTCGTTGGCCTCGTTGAGCATGCGCGGGATGACTTCGGCGAACGCAGGGTCGTCGCGCACGCCGCGCGCGGTCTGGCCGGTCAGCAGGCACAGCACCGACAGCGACATGTTGGTCAGCAGCTTTGACCAGATCGCCTCGCGGATCTCGGCCACCGGCGGCGATTCCAGTCGCGCATCGTTGAGGACGCCGCGGAGTTTCGTGATGCGCTCGCAATTGCGGTCGTCGCATTCGCCGATCAGCAGGCGGTTGCGGTCCGGTGTGAGGTTCTGCACCACGCCGGGCGCGATCACCTCGTTGGAGGAGAAGACCACGCCGCCGATGATCCGCTCCTTCGGGATGCAGGCGCGCAGACGGCCGCCCGGATCGAGGAAGGAGATGTCCGGCGGGGTGGGATGCCGCGGCGGCAGGCCGATGCCGTACCACCAGGGAATGCCGTTCTGCGCGAACACGATCGCGGTGTCGTCTTGCAGCAGCGGCTTGATGCTGGAAACCAGTCCCTGAAGCGCGGTGGCCTTCAGCGTGCTGATCACCACGTCCTGCGGGCCGAGCTGGGCGGGATCCCCTGATGCGTTCACCTTGGCGTTGACCTCGGAATCACCGACGCGCAGCTTCAGGCCGCCTGCGCGCGCCGCCTCCAGATGCGCCCCCCGCATCACGCATGACACCTCATGGCCGGCGCGTGCCAGCCTGACCGCGATGTGGCTGCCGACGGCGCCCGCGCCGAAAATGCAGATGCGCATAGATGTCCCGTCCCTGATCCCTTGGTGCCGTCAGGCGACAGCATGACACAAGCCGCCATGCGATGGACGCGGCCGCCCTACGCCGGAAACATATGGATCGGGATGYGCTGCCTCGGCCATAGTGTGCGCCAAACAAACGACCGGAGGATCGCCGATGACTGCCAGCCCCGTCCTGTGGACCCTTGATGCGCGTGGGGTTGCGACCGTCACGTTGAACCGGCCTGAGGTCAACAACGCCTATGACGGCGCGCTGATCGCCGGCGTGCTCGCGGCCATGGACGATCTCGGCAAGAAGCCCAATCTGCGGGTCGTGGTCCTCAAGGGCAACGGCAAGCATTTCCAGGCCGGCGCCGACCTCAAATGGATCAACGGCGTGCGGCCGCAATCGACCGAGGCCAACGAGGCGGCGTCCCGGGCGACGTTCGAGGCCGTGCAGCGGCTCAACACGCTGCCGATCCCGACGGTCGCGCTGGTACAGGGCGGCTGCTTTGGCGGCGGCACCGGCGTGATCGCGGCCTGCGACGTCGTGATTGCGGCGGACAATGCCCTGTTCTCGATCACGGAGGTGCGCTGGGGCCTGACGGCCGCGATCATCATCCCGCAGCTCTGCGACGCCATCGGCATGCGGCAGGTCCGCCGCTACGCGCTGACCGGCGAACGCTTCGGCGCCGAAGACGCCCGCCGTATCGGCCTCGTGCACGAGGTGGTGCCGCTCGCCGAGCTGGAGGCCGCGGGCGCCAAGGTGGTCGAGCAACTGCTCGCCAACGGACCGGAGGCGATGGCCGAGACCAAGCGTCTCGCGCTGGAGAGCTCGTTCGGCGGGATGGGCGTGGACGATGCGGCATACGCGCGGCTCGTGCACCTGCATTCGGTCAAGCGCCAGAGCGCGGAGGCCGCGGAGGGGCTGGCGTCGTTTGCCGAGAAGCGGGCGGCGAAGTGGGGTGGCGGGACAGGCTGAGCGTTCTCCGCTCAGCAGCCGCGGCAGATGTTGTTGATGCTGCGATAGACGGCGTCGTCGTCCTGCCGCAGCGTTTCGAGCGTCTTGCTCTCGTTAACCGGCGCGGCGGGCTTGCGCTTGGATGCCAGCTCTTCCTCCTGCCGCTTGTAGCAGGCTTCGCGATCGGCCTTGGCCTGGATGAAGCGGCAGTTCTGCTCCACGGCCGAGGCGGGAGCGGCGGAGATCGCGAGAACGATCAGGGCGGGCAGGGCGAATTTCAAGAGCGTCGAATCCATTCGTTGACATGATGCGGGCTACGGCCGCCGCGCGCTTGGCGGCACTTTTCTCAGGTCAGACAATCAAGAGCAACCGCGATCTTGCGACAGCCGCGCGACACGGCCTACAGCGACGGCGCGAGTGCCTTTTTCAGCAGTGTCAGCAGCGCCTGCACCGCAGCCGCATTGCGCCGCCGCTCGGGGATCGCGGCCTTGACCCACAATTCCGGAATCGGAAAGTCGCGCAGCACCGGCTTGAGCGTGCCCTCGCGCAAGGCATCCGCGACGAGATATTGCGATATCAGCGCGATGCCGTTGGCGGCGATCGCGCTGCGCGCCAGCACATGTCCTTCGTTGGAGGAGAGCAGCGGGCTGACCTGGATGCTGATGCGGCCGCGCGGCCCGTCAAAGATCCATTCGGGGCCGGTCGGCAGAAAGCTGAGGCAGCGATGCTCGACGAGGTCGCGCGGATGCTTTGGCGTGCCGTGCTTCTTCAAATAGGCGGGCGAAGCGCAGAGCAGCCGCTTCAGCGCGCACAGCGGCTCGTCGACCACGCCGCCGAAGGAGTGCGGGAAGGCGCCGATGGCGATATCAAAGCCCTCTGTGACAGGATCGACCGGGCGATCGATCAGCACGATCTCGAGCTTCAGCCTGGGGTTCTGGGTCTGGAAGGCGCTGAAGGCGTCGGCAAGGCGCGCCACTGTCAGCGAGGTCGGAGCCTTGATGCGGAGGTGATCGACGAGATCGTGGCCCTTCTCGCCCATGCGCGAGAGTAGGTCGGTGGCATCAGTGACGACGCCGCGCGCGCGATGCACATAGCGCTGGCCGGCGTCGGTCAGCCGCAATTGCCGGGTCGAGCGGTGAAACAGCGGCGTGCCGATCCGCGCCTCCAGCTGCGTGACGCGCTTGGCCACGACCGAGGTCGAGACATCGAGCTTTCGCGCAGCGGCGGAGAAGCCGGCTGCATCGGCGGTGGCGAGGAACGCCTGAAGGTTCACCAGAATGTCCATCTCTAACCTTTCGCGATTCGAGAAAGCTGATCGCGTAATTTGGTGGATTGTAGCCCGCCTCGCGTTAATTCATAGTCGGTCCCAAGCAAGGATTTTCAGGGATAGGACGCGCCATGCGGGCCACGACGATCGAAGAACCAGCGCGCCAGGTGCCGCTCTACGGCGAATATGAAGTCGTCGTGCTTGGCGGCGGCCCGGCCGGCATTATCGCGGCGGCGTCCGCAGCGCGGGCGGGGCGGAAGACGCTGCTGATCGAGCGCTACGGCTTCCTCGGCGGCATGGGCACGGCGGCCGGCGTCACCAATTTCTGCGGCCTGCATGGCAACGTCTACGGCAAGGCCCACCGGCTGGTGCAGGGCATGGCGTCCGAGCTCCTGGCGCGGATCGACCTGCTCAACGGCCTGAACACCCCGCATCTGATCCTCGGCAAGGTCTTTGCCCAGGCCTACGACACCGCGGCCTACAAGATCGCGGCCGACGAACTCCTTGCCAGCCACAAGGTCAATATCCTCTTCCATGCGCTCGGCGCCGGCGTGGTGATGGGCGATAACAGCCGCATCGACGCGCTGATGGTCGAGACCAAGGGCGGCCGGCAGGCGGTGCGCTCAGAGATCTTCATCGACTGCTCCGGCGACGGCGATCTCGCTGTGTGGGCCGGCGCGCCGTTCGAAATCGGCGATGAACACGGCCATCCGCTGTATCCCTCGATGATGCTCCGCCTCAACGGCATCGATCCCGAGAGGGCGGGCGAGGCCTGGCGCACCATTCCGCAATTGATGGAAAAGGCGCTCGCCGCCGGCACCCACAAATTCCCGCGCAAGAGCGCCATCGTGCGGCCGCAGAAATCCGGCATCGAATGGCGGGTGAATTTCACGCAAGTTGCCCGCGAGGATGGCCACGCCATCAACGGCATCGAGCCCGACGATCTCACCCGCGGTGAGATCGAGGGCCGCAAGCAGGCGCTCGCCGCGTTCGAATTCCTGCGCACCGTGCCGGGCTTTGAAAAGTCCTACATCGTCGATTTGCCGCCGCAGCTCGGCATCCGCGAGACCCGCCGGATCAAGGGCGGCTACCAGCTCAGCGGCGAGGACGTGCTCGGCTGTGCCTCGTTCGAAGATTCCATCGGCGTCAACGGCTGGCCGATCGAGGCCCACGTTCCCGGCGACGTCGTCTTCACCTTCCCGCCGATCCCGGAATCCCGCGGCTACAACGAGCTGCCCTACCGGATGCTGGTGCCCGAAGGCGTCGACAATCTGCTGGTCGCCGGCCGTTGCGCCTCGATGACCCATGAGGGCCAGTCGGCCGCGCGCGTCTCCGGTGCCTGTTTCGTGATGGGGGAGGCTGCCGGTTCCGCCGCCGCGCTGGCGCTCTCCGGAAACCGGATCCCGCGTGACATCCCCATTGAAAAATTGCAGGAAACGTTGAAACAACAGGGCGCCTTCATCGGGCGGGACCAGCCCGTACCCGAAGGGCTTTGACGGGCTGCAAGACAACGACGGAGGAAACGGGATGATCGGGATTGCGCGGCTCGCGCTTGCGAGCCTTTTGGCGATCATGGCGATGGGCGCGGCGCAGGCTGAGGACGCGCTGAAGGCCAGGATCGGCGTGCTCCGCCTGTCCTCCTCCGCGCCGGTCTTCATCGCGCAGGACAAGGGCTATTTTCGCGAGGCGGGACTCGACGTCGAGCTGAAGTTCTTCGACGCGGCGCAGCCGATCGCGGTCGCCACCACCTCGGGAGATGTTGATTTCGGCGTCACCGCCTTCACCGCCGGTCTCTACAATCTCGCCGGCAAGGGCGTGCTGAAGGTGATCGGCGGCATGAGCCGCGAGAAGGCCGGCTATCCCCTGATCGGCTATTTCGCCAGCAACAATGCCTATGCCGCCGGCCTGAAGACGCCGAAGGACCTCGCGGGCAAGCGCGTGGCAATGACGCAGGTCGGATCGTCCTTTCATTATTCGCTCGGCCTGCTCGCCGACAAATACGGCTTCAAGCTCGCGGACGTGAAGATCGTGCCGCTGCAATCGCTGTCGAACGCGGCGGCGGCGCTCAAGGGCGAGACCGTCGATGCGGCGCTGCTGCCGATCTCCACCGCGCGCAAGCTGATGGACGAGGGCGGTGCGAAGTTCCTCGGCTGGGTCGGCGACGAGACGCCGTGGCAGCTGGGCGCGGTGTTCGCCGCGCCGAAGACGCTGACCAACAAGGTGCTGGTGACCAAGCTGCTCGGCGCCTTGGCCAAGGCCGACCGCGAGTATCACGACGTCATCCTCGCCGCGATGAAGGACGGCGTGGCGCCCATCAACGAGCAGACCAAGCCATTGCTGGAGATCATCGCGAAGTACACCAATCTGCCGGTCGAGCAGGTGGTCGGCAACTGTGCTTACATCGATCCCGACGGCAAGCTCGACGTCAAGAACGTCGACAACCAGATCAAATGGCTCCAGGAGCAGGGCTTCGCCGACAAGGGCTTTGATGCCAATACGATCATCGCCAAGGACTATGTGAAGGCGGACTGACCTTTCGTCATTCCGGGGCTCGCGAAGCGAGACCCCGGAATCTCGAGGTTCCCCGGTGCGCAATTGCGCACCTGTGGTCTGATCCTTCGGATCATCCCGGAACGACGGGGCAGAGGATAGACGAGACAGAATGGACCTGATCGCCAACCACATCACCCACCGCTTCGGCGATCTCGCCGTGCTCGACGACGTCTCCTTCACCGTCGGTGCCGGCGAGGTGGTGGCGATCGTCGGGCCCTCCGGCTGCGGCAAGAGCACGCTGCTGTCGATCCTCGGCGGGCTGTTGCAGCCGACATCAGGCGCGCCCGAGCTGCGCGGGGCGCCGCCGGCGGACAGTCTCAATCCGCTGACCTTCGTATTCCAGGATTTTGCGCTGCTGCCCTGGGCGACGGTCGAGGAGAACGTCGAATTCCCGCTGCTGCACGCCCAGCTCTCGGCGGCGCAGCGCCGCGTGCTGGTCGAGGATGCGCTGCGCCGCACCGGCCTGACCGATTTTCGCCAGACCTATCCAAAGCAGCTCTCCGGCGGCATGCGCCAGCGCGTCGGCATTTCGCGCGCGCTGGCGGTCAGGCCCGCCATCCTGCTGATGGACGAGCCGCTCTCGGCGCTGGATTCGCAGACGCGCGAACTGCTGATGGAGGATTTCGTCCGCCTGCTCGCCGATGGCGGCATGGGCGCGGTCTACGTCACGCACAATCTCGAAGAGGCGGCGCGGCTCGCCGACCGCATCGTGGTGCTGTCGCGCCGGCCCGGGCGCATCCGCGAGGTCGTCACCGTGCCGATGACGCGCACCGAGCGCCGCGAAACCGCAGCGCGTGAAAAGCTGCTGGCGCTCCAGAACCAGATCTGGTCGCTGATCCGCCACGAGGCGATCGATGCCGAGCGCGAGGTCCAGCATGCTTGATCGCGCACCCTCGACGGACACACCTGTAAAGAGCGAGGCGACCCGGCGCGTTCGCTTCCGCGGCGCCGGCTTCGTGCCCGCATCGAGCCGGTTCGGCGGCTGGATCGCGCTTGCCCTCGTC
>NZ_JBFUES010000008.1:0-24099 GCF_056403875.1 Bradyrhizobium sp. P2_E8 | reverse complement strand
GATGGAGCGTAGCGTAATCCGGGGACCGTTCCCGCATTACGCTTCGCTCTATGCGGGCTACGATTTCACGAAGTCCCTCCGCCGTCATTGCGAGCGAAGCGAAGCAATCCAGAGTCTTTCCGCGGAGATAGCGCAATGACGACCGAAAAACAAAAAACGCCGGAGCGGTTTCCCGCTCCGGCGTCATGTTCTCGTTCTTCAAGCGATAGAGCTTACGCCGCGTTGAAGCCGGCGACGGCCTTCACCTCGAGGAAGTCCTCGAGGCCGTACTTGCCCCACTCGCGGCCGTTGCCGGACTGCTTGTAGCCGCCGAACGGCGCGGTGCGGTCGTTGGGCACGCCCTGGAGGTTGACGTTGCCCGCGCGGATCTGCCGGCCGACGCGCTTGGCGTCCTCAACCGAAGCGCCCGTGACATAGCCCGCGAGACCATACGGCGTGTCGTTGGCAATGTGCACGGCCTCGGCTTCGTCCTTGGCGCCGATGATGGTCAGCACCGGTCCGAAGATTTCTTCGCGGGCGATCGTCATCTCGGGGGTGACGTCGGCGAAGATGGTCGGACGGACATAGAAGCCCTTGTTGACGCCCTCGGGCAGGCCCGGGCCGCCGGCGACGAGCGTTGCGCCCTCGTCGATGCCCTTCTTGATGAGGCCCTGGATCTTGTCCCACTGACCGCGGTTGACCACGGGGCCGATGGTGGTGCCTTCGGCGCGCGGATCGCCCGCCTTGGTCTTGTCGGCGACGGCCTTCGCGATCGCGGCGACTTCCTTCATCTTCGAGGCCGGCACGATCATGCGCGAGGGCGCGTTGCAGGACTGGCCGGAGTTGTTGAACATGTGCATCACGCCGCCGGTCACCGCCTTGGTCAGGTCGGCGCCTTCGAGGATGACGTTCGGCGATTTGCCGCCGAGCTCCTGGCTGACGCGCTTCACGGTCGGCGCGGCGCGCTTGGCAACGTCGATGCCGGCGCGGGTCGAGCCGGTGAACGAGATCATGTCGATGTCGGGATGCTCGCTCATGGCGGCGCCGACCTCGGGGCCGAGGCCGTTGACGAGGTTGAACACGCCCTTCGGCACGCCGGCTTCATGGAGGATTTCCGCGAAGATCAGCGCCGAGGTCGGGGTGAACTCCGACGGCTTCAGGATCATGGTGCAGCCGGCGGCGAGCGCGGGCGCGACCTTGCAGGCGATCTGGTTGAGCGGCCAGTTCCAGGGCGTGATCATGCCGACCACGCCGATCGGCTCGCGCAGCACCATGGCGGTGCCGACCGGCTCCTCGAAATGATAGTTCTTGAGCACGTCGAGCGTGGTCATGAGATGGCCGAGGCCAGCGCCGGCCTGGAGTTTCTCCGCCATCGGCAGCGGGGCGCCCATCTCGTCGGAGACGGCGGCGCCGATCTCCTTGAGGCGGCCCTTGTAGATCTCGATCACTTTCGTGAGCAGCGCGACGCGCTCCTCGCGGCTGGTCTGGGAGAACGTTGCAAAGGCGCGCTTGGCGGCGGCAACGGCCTTGTCGACATCGGCCTTGGAGCCGAGCGCAACCTCGTACATCGCCTCTTCCGTCGCCGGATTGACCACGGCGGTGGACTTCTTGACGGCGGGATCGACCCAGGCGCCGTCGATGTAGAATTGCATGCGATTGACCATCGTTAACCTCTTTTTGGGGGCATGGTGGGGGCGTTTCGGCAGGCATCCTTGCACGAAAGCGCCGGCAATTGAACCCGCCATATGCGGGGCCAGCGTTGCGGCGGACGGACGGTATATGAGCCGATGGCGGGAACGAGGCAAGGTCTCGCCACACTCACGGTGTCGTCCCGGCGTAGGCCGGGACCCATAACCACAAGATCCAGTTGGTTTGCTCAGGCGTCTACCGTCTGTCGACTACAACGCCCGCCGCGGAGTATGGGCCCCGGCCTTCGCCGGGGCGACGAGGAGTTTCTACACCGCCATCTTCCGATGCAGCACCGGCGCGCCGGTGGTGAGGCTTTCGGCCGCATCGATGATGGCGTTGGCGTCGATGCCGTAGTGGCGGTAGAGGTCGGCGATGGTGCCGGTCTGGCCGAACTGCTCGACGCCGAGCGCCTCGACGCGGTGGCCGCGGACGCTRCCGAGCCAGCCGAGCGCGGAAGGATGGCCGTCAATCACGGTCACGATGCCGCAGTCGCGCGGCAGCGGTGCCAGCAGCTTCTCGATGTGGCTGAGGTGCTGCACGCCGCGCCTGTCACGTCGCAATTTCCGTGCGGCGGTCCAGCCTGCGTGCAAGCGGTCGGCCGATGTGATCGCGAGCAGGCCGATGTCGCGCCGGCTCTCGCCGATGAAGCCGGTCGCCTCGATCGCTTCGGGCGCGACCGCGCCGGTATAGGCGATCACGAGTTCGGCATTGGGGCCCGGCTTACGCAGCCAATAGGCGCCGTCGGTGATGCCTTGCTGAAGCTCCGGCGTCATGATCCGCTGCGCCTGCTCGATGCTGCGCGTCGAGAGGCGCAGATAGACGGAACCGCCCTCGCCCGGATCGCGCTGCATGTGATTAAAACCCCAGCCCATGATCACGGCGAGTTCGTCGACGAAGGCCGGCTCGAACGAGGCGAGGCCATCCTGCGCCATGCCGATCAGCGGCGTCGCAATCGACTGGTGCGCGCCACCCTCGGGCGCGAGCGTGATGCCTGACGGCGTCGCCGCCACCATGAAGCGCGCATCCTGGTAGCAGGCATAATTCAGCGCATCGAGGCCGCGCTCGATGAAGGGGTCGTAGAGCGTGCCGACCGGCAAGAGCCGCGCGCCGTTGATCTGGTGCGACAGGCCGAGCGCCGAGAGCATGATGAAGAGGTTCATCTCGGCGATGCCGAGCTCGAGATGCTGTCCCTTGGGCGAGGCGTCCCAGTTGTAGGTCGAGGGAATTTTCTCGCTACGGAATAAGTCCGCCTTCTCGGCGTTTGCGAACAGGCCGCGCCGGTTCACCCACGGGCCGAGATTGGTCGAGACGGTGACGTCGGGCGAAGTCGTGACGATGCGCCTGGCGAGTTCGCTGTCGCCGCGCGCGATCTCGTTCAGCACGAGGCCAAAGCCCTGCTGGGTGGACATCTGCGGCGACGGCTTGAAGGCGAGCTGCTGTGGCACCTCGACGACGGGCGCGGTCAGCCGGCGGCCGTCCTGGTTGAACGGCACGCGCGCGAGGAAGGCGTCGAGCTCGGCGGGAGCTAGCGCGAGGCCCTCGTACTTGTCCCATTCGTGGCCGGGCCGGATGTTCTGGCTCTCGCGATATTTCTCCATCTGCGTGACCGTCATCAGGCCGGCATGGTTGTCCTTGTGGCCCTGGAACGGCAGGCCGACGCCCTTGATGGTGTAGGCGATGAAACAGACCGGGCGATCGTGGTCGATGGATTCGAACGCATCCAGCATGCTCGCCATGTCGTGGCCGCCGAGGTTCGACATCAACGCCAGCAGCTCCTCATCGCTGCGCTTGTCGATCAGCTTGGTGATCGGCCCCTGGTCGCCGATCTCGTCGTGCAGATGCTTGCGGAAGGCCGCGCCGCCCTGGAAGCACAGCGCCGCATAGAGCGCGTTCGGGCAATTGTCGATCCAGCGCTTGAGCGCCTCGCCGCCGGGCTCGGCGAACGCCTCGCGCATCAGCCGGCCGTATTTCACGATCACCACGTCCCAGCCGAAATTGCGGAACATGGTCTCGAACTTTTCCCAGAGCCCTTCGCGCACGACGGCGTCGAGCGACTGGCGGTTGTAGTCGACCACCCACCAGGTGTTGCGCAGGCCGTGCTTCCAGCCTTCTGCCAAGGCTTCGAAGATGTTGCCCTCGTCCATCTCGGCGTCGCCGACCAGCGCGATCATCCGCCCTTCGCGGCGATCCTTCATCCAGCCATGCGCCTTGACGTAATCCTGCACCAGCGAGGCGAACAGCGTCTGCGCGACGCCGAGGCCGACCGAGCCGGTCGAGAAATCGACATCGTCGACGTCCTTGGTGCGCGAGGGATAGGACTGCGCGCCCTTGAAGCCGCGAAAATTCTCCAGCTTCTCGCGGCTCTGCCGGCCGAACAGATACTGGATGGCGTGGAACACCGGGCTCGCATGCGGCTTCACCGCGACGCGATCCTCGGGGCGCAGCACGCTAAAATACAGCGCCGACATGATGGTCGCGAGCGAGGCGGAGGAGGCCTGGTGGCCGCCGACCTTCAACCCGTCCGCGTTGGAGCGGATATGGTTGGCGTGGTGGATGGTCCATGACGACAACCACAGCGCCTTGCGGGCCAGGGCAGTCAGGGTTTCGAGGCGCGCGGAATCGACGGGCATGGCGATGCTCCGGAAAATGACGCCCCGATGATACGCCTGCCGGCCCCGCCAAACTTCTCAATTTTTCGCGCCATACCTGCCGATATTGGGATATTTTACCAATCGAATGCCCCCTGACCCAGGTTTCATCCCAATGACCGAGCTCGACGCCATCGACCGCAAAATCCTCAGCTACCTCCAGAACGACAGCCGCCTGACCATGCAGGAGCTCGCCGACAAGGTCGGGCTCTCGGTGTCGCCCTGCCACCGCCGGGTCAAGCTGCTGGAGGAGCGCGGCGTCATCTCGCGCTATATCGCGACCGTGGACCAGAAGGCGCTCGGCCTGCATGTCAGCGTCTTCATCTCGATCAAGCTGGCGCGGCAGAAGGAGGAGGACCTCAACCGCTTCGCCCGCGCGATCTCGAAATGGGACGAGGTGCTGGAGTGCTATCTGATGACCGGCAACCGCGACTATCTCCTGCGCGTCGTGGCAGCCGATCTCGCTTCCTACGAGACCTTCCTGAAGACCAAGCTGACCCGGCTCGACGGCATCGCCTCGATCGAGTCGAGCTTTGCGCTGAGCCAGGTGAAATATTCGATCGCGCTGCCGGTATGACGGTCTGCCGGTGTCACATGGACGCAATAAAGGCCGCCGATGGTCGTGGGGACATTGGCATCTGAGCCGAGAGAAGGATCCATGACGACAGCCGACCGCCCCACCGACGCCGCCATGCGCGACCGCTTCTACCAGGAGATTGCCGACGATCTCGACGAGGAGCTGGAGCTCGAGCTCGACGACTCCAGGCTCGACGAACTGCTGGACGAGACTGGCACGCTCAATCCGACGGTGGACCGCAGGCTCTATTTCAGGGAATTGCTGCGACTGCAGGGCGAGCTGGTCAAGCTCCAGGACTGGGTGCAGAGCGAAAAGAAGAAGGTCGTGGTGCTGTTCGAGGGCCGCGACTCCGCCGGCAAGGGCGGGGTCATCAAGCGTATCACCCAGCGCCTCAATCCCCGCATCTGCCGCGTCGCCGCCCTTCCGGCGCCGAGCGAGCGCGAGCGCTCGCAATGGTATTTCCAGCGCTACGTGGCGCATCTTCCCGCCGGCGGCGAGATCGTGCTGTTCGATCGCAGCTGGTACAACCGCGCCGGCGTCGAGCGCGTGATGGGCTTCTGCTCTGAGGACCAGTACCAAGAGTTCTTCAAGACGGTGCCGGAGTTCGAGCGGATGCTGATCCGCTCCGGCATCATCCTGGTCAAATACTGGTTTTCGATCACCGATGACGAGCAGCAGTTCCGCTTCAGCATGCGCATCAGGGATCCGCTCAAGCAGTGGAAGCTGAGCCCGATGGACGTCGAGGCGCGCAGCCGCTGGGAGCAGTACACCAAGGCCAAGGAGACGATGCTGGAGCACACGCACCTTCCGGATTCGCCATGGTGGATCGTCGATGCCGTGGACAAGAAGCGCGCCCGGCTCAACTGCATCTCGCATTTGCTCAGCCGGATCCCGTACCAGGAGGTCGGCCGCGTGCCGGTGGTGCTGCCGCCGCGCGTGCGCAATCCCGACTATCACCGCGGGCCGGTTCCGCCGGAGATGTATGTGCCTGCGAAATACTGACGGCGGTCTCGTAGGTTGGGTTAGTCGAGCAGATGCGCGAAGCGCGTCTGATCGGCGTAACCACCTCTTCTGTCACCGCTGCAAGAGAAGTGGTGGGTTACGCCGTGCGGACTGCGCTTCGCGCAGCCGCAAGGCTAACCCACCCTACGAAGCGATCACCGCCACGGCTGCACGATGATCTTCGTGTGCGCCTCGGGATTGGCGAGGTCCGCGAAGGCCTTTGCGACGCCGTCGAGGCCGACCTCGGCCGTCACCATTGCTGCGGCGTCCACCTGCCCTTCGGCGATCAGGCGCAAGGAAGCTGCGAACTCGTCCGGCGTGTAGCCGAGCACGTACTGGACGTTGAGTTCCTTCATGATGCCGAGCATGGGCTCGTTTCTGTCGGTCTCCATGCAGACGCCGACCACGACGATGCGCGCATCACGCGGGGCGCCCTCGAACACCTGCTGCAACAGGCCCGGCACGCCGACACATTCGAAGATGATTGCGGGCTTCAGCGCCGGCAGCATGGCCTGCAACGGCGGCCGCGCCGCCTTCTCGGCCTCCGACATCTGGGCGTGCTCGGCCCAGGTCGCGTAGGGCTGCGACACCTTGGGATCGACGACGATATCGGCGCCGAGCCTCGCCGCCAGCGCGCGCCGCGCCGGCGAATAGTCGGCGGCGACGATCGGATGCAGACCCCTGATCTTCAGCGCGGCAATCACCGCGAGCCCGACCGGGCCGCAGCCGATGACGAGCGGCACCTCGCCGCCGCTTATGTTGGCTTTTGCCACGGCGTGGACACCGACGGCGAGCGGCTCGGTCAGTGCGGTATGTTCGGGAGCCAGACCGTTGGGCACCTCGAGCAGCAGCGCTTCGCTCAGCAGCATCGCTTCGGCATAGCCGCCGATATTGTCGTTGGAATAGCCGATGCCCTCGATGCCCTGCGGCGTCACCAGGGCCGGCAGCGAGCAGACATGGGTGCCGGGCTTGAGCTTGCGCGCGGTGCCGGGACCGTAGTCGACGATCTCGCAGCAGAATTCATGACCGAACACGACGTCGCGGGCGAGGTCCATCGGCTTGCGGCCGACCTTCCGCGCCATCTCGACCATGCGGTGGGCATGCTGGCGCGCATGCAGGTCGGAGCCGCAAATGCCGCAGGCGAGCGTCTTGACCAGCACCTGGCCGGGCCCCGGCTTCGGCTCGGCCATCTGACCAACGACAATCTCACCGTTCCTGAAGATCGCAGCGCGCATCCGGTTCCTCCCGTATTGTTGTTGGAGCCGTTGATAGCACGACGCGCGATGCGCGAACTTGCGTCAGGCGTTCGGGGAACGCTCTTCCAGCACCAGGAGCTGGGCGCGGCGGACGCGCTCGCGATGAGCGATGTAGAGACCGCTAGCGACGATAAAGGCCGCGCCGACGACGGTCCAGATGCTCGGCACCTCGCCGAAGATGAAGAAGCCGAGAATGCTGACCCACAACAATTGCGAGTAGGAGAACGGCGCCAGCACCGAGGCATCGCCGTAGCGATAGGCGAGCACGACGATCCACTGGCCCGCCGTGGAGGCGACGCCGATGAAGATGCCGAGCGCAATCGCGGTCCAGGACGGTGTGACCCAGACGAACGGCACCATCGCGGTCAGGATCGCAAGACCGGTCAACGAGGAATAGGCCATGGTGGTGACGACCGCCTCGCGACCGCTCATCATGCGCGTCAGGATCAGCGTGCCGGCCCAGCAAGCGGCCGAGATGACCGGGAAGAACGCTGCGAGATGAAACGCGCCGGTGCCCGGGCGCAGGATGATCAGCACGCCGATCAGGCCGAGCGCGGTGGCGAACCAGCGGCGCATGCCCACCTTCTCACCGAGGAAGACAATGGAGAGCGCAGTGACGAACAGCGGTGCGACGAAGCCGGTTGCGGACGCTTCCGCGATCGGGAGGAAGCGCAAGCCCGTGATGAAGAACAGCGAGGAGCCGAGCAGCACCGCGCCGCGCATCACATGCAATCCGAGGCGCTCGGTGCGCATCGCGTAGTACGGCGAGGACCGCAGCATCACCGGCGTGAATATCAGCGCGAAGGTGAGAAAGCGGATCCAGGTGATCTGGATCGACGGCAGGCTGGTCGAAAGATATTTCGCGGTGATGTCGGAGCAGCCGAGAAATACCGTCGACAGCAGGATCAGCGCGATGCCCTTGAAGGGATGGTCGACGCGCGCAGGCGCGCGGCGGCCGACGTTCTTCTTCTCCGGCAAAGGCATGGAAATACTGTCGAGCCTTGCGGCTGCGGCGGGCGGCGGAGTCACGGCAGAAACTCTGGAAAATGCGAATCGGGGACGGCTGTAAAAAACGACAAATGCGCCGCTTTCACAACTTCCGAAAACAGGATGCCGATATGCGCTGAGGGCTGCGCGCGTCAATATTCCATTAAGAATGCGCGCTTGCTGCACTACAGCATGGGAAGACCTCGCGGCTTCGGACCGCGCGGAAACGCCGCATCAAGCGCCGCAATCTCCTCTTTCGCCAACACGAGATCGCCGGCGGCCGCATTCTCGCCGGCATGTTCCGCCGACGACGCCTTCGGGATCGCGAACACCGTAGTTGCACGGGTGAGGAAGCTCAGCGCGACCTGACGCGGTGTCACGCGCCGCGCCTCCGCGATGCGCGCCAGCACGGCGCCGCCCTTGCTGTTGCTTGCGGGAAAATCGTCATGGCCGAACGGAGAGTATGCGACGACCGCGACGCCATGCCGCTCGCACCACGGGATCACGGCATGCTCGATCGCACGTTCCTTCAGATGATAGAGCACCTGATTGCAGGCGACGCGGCCCTCGCCCGCGACATCGAGCATCTCGTCGAGATCGTCGGCATCGAAATTGGAAACGCCCCAGGATTTGATCTTGCCGGCCTTTGCCAGCTCCTCGAACGCTGCGACGGTGTCTTCGAGCGGATAGGAGCCGCGCCAATGCAAGAGATAGCAATCGAGCCGATCGGTCTTGAGCCGCTTCAGCGAACGCTCGCAGGCGGTAATCGTGCCGCGGCGCGACGCATTGCTCGGTAGCACCTTCGAGACGAGGAACACGTCCTCGCGCCGGCCCGCGATCGCGTCGGCAATGACGAGCTCGGCATCGCCATACATCTCGGCGGTGTCGATATGGGTCATGCCGAGATCGAGCCCGCGCTGAAGCGCTGCGATCGCGCGCTTGCGATCGCCATGGTCGAGATACCAGGTGCCCTGCCCGATGACGGAGACGTTGGCGCCGGTCTTGCCGAAGGGGTATGTGTTCATGTTCGCTCCGATCTCCGCTGTTCATTCCCCCTCTCCCCGTTCTTACGGGGCCGCGACGAGCTTCGCTCGCGCTGAGAGGGTCGGGGTGAGGGCTGCGTCCGCAAAGTCTGTGACAGTTAGACACGCGGAGACTCCCCCTCACCCGCCGCGCTACGCGCGTCGGCCTCTCCCCGCAAGCGGGGAGAGGCGAAGGACTACAATCCGCCGATGTCCGCGACCAGCACGCTGCCGGTCGCGGACTCCGTGATATAGAGACGATCCTTGTTTTCGCCACCGATCGCGACATTTGTGCAATTCGGCCCCGCACAGGACTTGATCCGCGCGATCAATTCGCCGTTCGGCGCGAACACGAAGACGTGGCCAAGCGAGGCGTGGCCGACGAASAGGCGGCCACGCGCGTCCATCGTCATGCCGTCGGGACCGCTGGTGCCGAACAGCGAGCAGAAGCGGCCGACCTTCGAGACGCTGCCGTCCTTCATGAACGGCAACCGCCACACCGCGTTGTCGCGTGTCATCGCGACGAACAGCACGGTCTCGGTGGGATCGAGCACCAGGCCGTTCGGACTGATGCCGGTGTCGATGAGGCAGTCGAGCCTGCCGCTCGACGTCAGCCGGTACACACGGCCGCTCGGATCGTGCAGGCCGGTCTGACCCTGATCGGTGAAATAGATGTCGCCGCTGGAGGCCAGATGCAGGTCGTTGCAGCCGCGGAAGGATTCCGAATTGCGCGCGGTCAGGAAGGGCTTGATGCGGCCGGCCGTCGCATCGAGCTCCATGATGCCGTGCATGTAGTCGGCGACCAGGATGCGGCCGTCGGCCGCGATCTTCAGTCCGTTCGGCCAGCCTTCATATTCGACGACTTGCGACCATTCGCCGTCAGGCGCGATGTGGAAGATGCGGCCGAAGGGAATGTCGACGACGTAGAGATTGCCGTCCCTGTCGAATGACGGCCCCTCGATGAAGCTATCGGTCGCAACACCCGGCCGGTTGGCATCGGCCCAATCCGTCCGCACGCCCTTGCGGCGGAACTTGTCGGGCATGGCGGAGAAGAGTGTCGTCTCGATGAGACGCGGCGGCGTTTCCAGGTACATCATGGTTGTTATGGGTGCTGCTGATGGGGGAGCGCGGCAACATAGGGCACAATCGAGGGCGCGTCGATTGGGGCGGAGGCATGGCGTCCCGCCCTCACCGTCATTCCCCGCGAAAGCGGGGAATCAAGTACGCCGCGGCCTCACCGCATAATCACAGGTGCCTCGGCGTACTGGATCGCCCGGTCAAGCCGGGCGATGACAGCGGAGTCTCCGGCAACGACCGAGAACGTCGCCCCTACCCCGCTGCGCCCACGACCTTCGCCTGCTTCACCGGCGCTACCTCCGTCGTCGCGATCAGGCGCTTCAGCTCGGGGATGCAGGAGCCGCAATTGGTGCCGGCCTTGAGCCTGGCGCCGATCTCGGCCGTCGTGCGCGCGCCAGTCGCGATGGTGTCGCAGATGGTGYCGCGGCCGACGCCGAAGCAAGCGCAGACGATCGGACCGGTCGCGGCGGCGCCTTCGCTGGACTTGCCGGACAGCAGCATGCGCCGCTGATCGTCGGTGACCTGATCGGCCACGAAGAGGCTCTTCACCACCTCCCAGTCGCCGGCATCATGAGCGGGTCCGACGAACAGGCAGGTCTCGATGCGGTCGCCCGCGAACGAGGCCGCGCGATAGACGCCGCCGCCGAAATCGCGGTACTCGGCGACATCCTCGCCGGCGACACTCTCGAGCCAGGCGGGCCAGCGCGACAGATCGGCGTTGTCGGCGAAGAGATAGCCGAAGCCGCCGCTGACCGTGACGCGCGTCCACAGCAGATTGGGCGGCAGATCGAGCTGTTTGCGCGACAGCGCGAAGCCGCGGAAGACGTATTCATAGGGCGCGATCGCGGCCGGCGTCGCCTTCGATTCCGGCTGTCCGGAGAACGGGTCGGTGAAGGACTGCACCAGCGCGCCGACGCGGCCGTGCGAGGCGTTCATCGCGCTCCAGTGGATCGGCACGAACAGTGTGCCGCGCTGCTGCCGATCGCTGACGACCACCTTCAGGATGCACTGCCCGTAATCGGTGGTGATGCGGGCATAGCCGTCGTGGGCGATACCGTATTTGCCGGCGTCGTCTGGATGGACCTCGACGAACGGCTCGGGCAGATGCGCGCCCAGCCGCTGGCTGAGGCCCGTGCGCGTCATGGTGTGCCACTGGTCGCGGATGCGCCCGGTGTTGAGCCGCAGCGGACGCGACGCGCCGGTCTCGCCGCGCAGCGACGGCATCTCCGGCGCGACGAAGCGGCCTTTGCCGTCATTGGTGAAGAAGCCGCCTGTCGCAAAGAAGCGCTCGCCGGACGCCCCGCCTTCGCGCACCGGCCACTGCACGGGCTTCAAGGCGTCGAAGGCCTCGTTCGAGAGCGAGGTCAACGCACCGATGTCGAAATCGCGGCTGCCGTCGTTCTCGAACGCCGAAAGCGCGGCGTGCTCGCGGAAAATATCGGCGGCGGATTTGTAGTCAAAGCTGTCGCCGAAGCCGAGACGTTTTGCGGTCTCGCTGAGAATCCACCAGTCMGGCCGCGCCTCGCCCGGCGCCGGCAGGAACGAGCGCTGGCGCGAGATGCACCGTTCGGAGTTAGTCACCGTGCCGGACTTCTCGCCCCAGGCCAGCGCAGGCAGCAGCACATGCGGGCCAGCCTCGACCGTGTCGTTGGAGAGCACGTTCTCGGAGACCACGAACAGCTCGAGCTTCTTGAGTGCCTCGCGCACGAAGTCCGCATCGGGCAGCGACACCGCGGGGTTGGTGCCCATCACCCACAGCGCCTTGACCTCGCCGCGGTTGATCGCCTCGAACAGCTGCACCGCCTTCAGCCCCTCATGGGTGGCGATGCGCGGCGCCTTCCAGAACCGCCTGACACGGTCGATGTCCGGCGGCGTGAAGTTCATGTGCGCGGCGAGCTGATTGGCGAGACCGCCGACCTCGCGGCCGCCCATCGCGTTGGGCTGGCCGGTGAGCGAAAACGGCGAGGCGCCCGGCTTGCCGATGCGGCCCGTGGCGAGATGGCAATTGAGGATCGCGTTGACCTTGTCGGTGCCCTGCGCCGACTGGTTGACCCCTTGCGAATAGAGCGTGACGACGCGCTCGACGTCACGGAACATCTTGAAGAAGGTCGCGACGTCCTGCTCGGAGAGGCCTGTGGCCAGCGCAGTCGCAGTGACGCTGCCGGCGATGTTGCGCGCGCGCGCCAGCGCGTCGTCGAAGCCCGACGTGTTGGCCGCGATGTAGTCCTGGTCCAGCGCGCCGCTGTCGGCGAGATGGACGAACAGGCCCGAGAACAAGGCGGTGTCGGTGCCGGGCTTCAGCCCCAGGAACAGATCGACATCGCTCGCGGTGTCGGTGCGGCGCGGGTCGATCACGATCATGCGGGCGCCGCGCTCCTGCCGGTTCTTCAGCATGCGCTGGAACAGGACCGGGTGGCACCACGCCGCGTTCGAGCCGACGAACACCAGCAGGTCGGCCTGGTCGAGATCCTCGTAGCAGCCGGGCACGGTGTCGGCGCCGAAGGCGCGGCGATGGCCGGCGACCGAGGACGACATGCAGAGCCGCGAATTGGTGTCGACATTGGCGGTGCCGACAAAGCCCTTCATCAGCTTGTTGGCGACGTAGTAATCCTCGGTCAGGAGCTGGCCGGAGAGATAGAACGCGACCGCGTCGGCGCCGTCGCGCGCCACGATGTGCTGCATGCGGTGGGCGACGTGGTCGAGCGCATCGCTCCAGGCGACGCGCTCCAGCACGCCCTTGCAGCGGATCATCGGGTAGAGCAGCCGGCCCTCCAGCCCGACGGTCTCGCCGAGCGCCGAGCCCTTTGAGCACAGCCGGCCGAAATTGGCGGGATGGTCCGGGTCGCCGGCGATCGCCGCTCCGCCCTTGCCGTCGGGCGTTGCGAGCACGCCGCAGCCAACACCGCAATAGGGGCAGGTGGTCTTGGTGGTCCGGAGCGTCGGGTCGATCGCCGTCATATCGAGCTGCCTTGTCAAGCCGCCTCTATCAAGCCGCTTTGGAGGGACGCGCGAGCGCGCGGCCGAACATCATGTCGGTACGGATCGCCGCCACCTTGTCGCGGTTGCGGATCAGTTCGAGATACCAGAGCGCATCGACGGTATCGCCGATCAGCACCGCGCCGGTGAGCCGGCCGTCGGCGATGACGAGCTTCTTGTAGGTGCCGCGCCTGCGGTMTGACAGCACGAGGTTCTCGCTGCCCTCCCCGCCCATGAAGTCGCCGGCGGAGAACACGCTGACGCCCGAGACCTTCAGATTGGTCGAGACCACGCTGCCCTGATAAGCGGCGGGCCGGCCGGCGAGATGCCGCGCCAGCACGCGCGCCTGCTCATAGGCAGGCTCGACCAGGCCATAGCTGGTGCCGCGATGCTCGGCGCATTCACCGAGCGCGAAGATGTCGGGTGACGCCGTCTGCATGACGTCGTTGACCACGATGCCGCGGTTGACCGCGATGCCGGCGTCCTTGGCCAGCGCGATGTTGGGCTTGATGCCGGCGGCAAAGATCACGGCATCGGCTTCGATGCGGCTGCCGTCGGCGAGCTCGACGGCTTCGACGTGGCCGTCGCCATGGATGCATTTCGTGCTCGCATTGAGCAGGATGCGGATGCCCTTGCGCTCGACCAGCGTCTTGAGCAGGTCGGCGGCCGGCCCATCGAGCTGGCGCTCCATCAGCCGGTCCATCAGATGCAACAGCGTCACCGGAGCGCCGGCCTTGGCAAGCCCATAGGCCGCCTCCAACCCGAGCAAACCGCCGCCGACCACGACGACGCGCTTCTTCGCCGCCGCAAGCGTCAGCAGCAGGTCGACGTCGCGCGTGTCGCGGAAGGTGTGCACGCCGGCGAGATCGGCGCCCGGCACGTTGAGCCGCAGCGGCGTCGATCCCGTGGCGAGCACGAGCTTGGAATATTCCATGCTCTCCTCGCCCTCGATCTTGAGCTCGCGGCGGCCGGTGTCGATCTCCGTGACGCGGTAGCCGTAGCGCACCGTGACGCCGCGATGGCGCCACCAGTCGGCCGGCCGCAGCTCGATCTCGTGCGAGCCGGTCTCGCCGGCCAGCACCGAGGAGAGGAGCACGCGGTTGTAAGCGAGCCTCGGTTCATCGCCGATAACGGCAACCGCGTAGCGGCCAAGCGCGGTCTTGGCGAGCTCGTCGACCAGACGCGCGGCCGCCATACCGTTACCGACGATGACCAGCGGTTCACTCACAAGGCATCTCCTATTCGGCGGCCTGCGACTGTGCGCCGTAGGCCTCGGAAATCATGTAGCCGGACAGCACGCCGTAGGCGTCGGTCCAGGCCGTGGCGAGTTCGGGCGTCCAGGCGTCGCCGAGACCCTTCTCCAGGGTCCACAGCAAGGTCGCGCCGACGACGGGATAGTGCTCGGCCTTGGCGCCGTAGGCGACGTGACGCTTGGCAAGCGCCGAGGCCGCGGGGAGAATCGAGTCCAGGTTCGACAGGCCGCCGACGACGGCGGCAAGCATGCCCATCAGCTTCTTGCGCTGCTCGGTCATGTCTTCGGGAAACATCGCGCGCACGGACGGCGCCACCTCGAACAGGCGATCGTAGAACAGCACCGCTGCGGTTTCCGAAATCGGCGCGACCTTGGCGAAGCTCTGCTGGACGAGGGCGATCTGTTCTGACGTCATGATGTTCTCCTGCCTGTTGGGTTTGTCTTGGTGCGCGCCGTTGCGAACCAGGTTCATGGTCAAACTGTCGGGCAATGCTTCTCCCCGCGTACGGGGAGAAGCGAGATTCATACCAAGCGGTCACACCCTTGCTTCGGCGAGGCTTGGCGCGCCTTCACGCTGCGGGCTGCGACGCAGGTAGAACCACCAGGTCAGACCGAGGCAGGACGCGTAGAAGGCGAGATAGATCGCGAGCGCGAGCTGCGGCCCGCCGGTCATGGCGATCGACTTGCCGAAACCGCTCGGGATCAGATAGCCGCCGACCGCGCCGACCGCGCCGATGAAGCCAACCGCCGCACCGCTCTCGATGCTCGCCGTCTTCAGGGCGACCGCGCGCGCCGCATCGCCCTTGCCGCGCACCTTGAACAGGTTCTGCTCGCGGAAGATCGAGGGGATCATGCGGTAGGTCGAGCCGTTGCCGATGCCCGTCGTCACGAACAGGATCAGGAACATCGACAGGAAGCCGATGAAATCCTTCTGCCCGACGAAATAGAGCACGCCGACGGTGGCGCCCGCCATCACGATGAAGTTCCAGAAGGTGATGACCGAGCCGCCGATCCTGTCGGCCAGCCAGCCGCCGAACGGGCGCGACAGCGAACCGACGAGAGGCCCGAGGAACGCGATCGCGATCGTCACCGACGGAAACTGCGTCTTGATCAGCAGCGGAAACGCCGCGGAGTAGCCGATGAAGGATCCGAACGTGCCAATATAGAGGTACGCCATGATCCAGGTGTGCTTGCGCTTGACCACCGCGAGCTGATTCCTGATCGACGACTTGGCCGTGGTCAGGTTGTTCATGAAGAACACCGCGCCGAACACCGCGATCGCGATCGGGAGCACCCACATCAGGCCGGCGTTCTGCAGGAACACGCCGTCGACGGGGGTTGCCTGGAACAGGTTGATGACGGCGAGCGTCATCAGGATCGGGGTCAGGAGCTGCACGCTGGAGACACCGATATTGCCGCCGGCTGCGTTGAGGCCCAGCGCCCATCCCTTCATCTTGTCCGGGAAGAAGAAGGAGATGTTGGTCATGCTGGAGGCGAAATTGCCGCCGCCGAGACCGGCGGTCGAGGCGATCAGCAGCATCAGCCAGAACGGCGTGTCGGGCTGGCTGACGAAATAGGCGAGCGACAACGTCGGAATGAACAAGATGGCCGCGCTGAAAATGGTCCAGTTGCGACCGCCGAACGTCGTCACCGCGAATGTGTAGGGAAAGCGCATCAGGGCACCGATCAGGCCCGGCACGGCAACGAGCTGGAACAGCTGGTCGGTGGTGTAGTGGAAGCCTGCCTGCGGCAGCTTGGTGGTGACGATGCTCCAGATCAGCCAGACCGAAAAGCCGATATGCTCGGCCACGATCGACCAGATCAGGTTGCGTCGCGCGATAGTCTTGCCAGTTGCGTTCCAGAACGCCTCATCTTCGGGGCGCCAGTCTGAAATCCAGGTCGGATTCTTCGTCATTGAGTATCCCTTCTAGGCTCACCGCTGCGTCGTTGCAGGCTCAGCCTCCAGGCATGGAGGCGCGCTCCGAGGCTTCACCCCGGTGGCGAGTTCACGATGCTGATTGATGATGTTGAGGGACGTCGTCGTTGGCGTCGCGCAAATGCACTTCAATTTCCGTGCCAAATGCGCGCGCTCGGGAAATACAGGGAATTCAGGGGCTTGTTCGAAACGCCCGAAATTTTTGCACGACCATTTCGCACGCAAATTTTGCGTTTCGCTCAATCCCTGTGCGCCGCACAAGGATTGAGCTTGATGTCTCAAAATTGGGCGAGACGCATCACGCACCAACGCCGTGTTTACGCGGCCTCGACGAAGCGATGACGCTCGTAGAGGAATTCGAGCACGCGCTGCCGGCACTTCAGATAGGTGGTGTTGGTGGCCAGCTCGAGCCGCTTGCGGGGACGTGCCAGCGGCACCTCCAGCACCTCGCCGATGCGCGCGCTCGGCCCGTTCGTCATCATCACGATACGGTCGGACAGGAGCACGGCCTCGTCGACGTCGTGGGTGATCATCAGAATGGTATTGCCGAGCTTCTGGTGCAGCGCCATCACCGAATCCTGCAGATGCGCGCGGGTGAGCGCGTCGAGTGCGCCGAACGGCTCGTCGAGCAGCAGAACCTTCGGCTCCATCGCCAGCGCCCGCGCGATGCCGACGCGCTGCTTCATGCCGCCGGAGATTTCGGAAGGTCGCTTGTCCTTGGCGTGGGCCATCTGCACGAGATTGAGATTGTGCATGACCCAGGCGTCGCGCTCGGCCCGCGTCTTGGTCTTGGCGAAGACCTTGTCGACGCCGAGCCTGACGTTCTCGTAGACCGTGAGCCAGGGCAGCAGGCTGTGGTTCTGGAACACCACGGCGCGATCGGGCCCCGGCGAGTTGACCTCGCGGTTCTCCAGCAGCACGCCGCCGGTCGAGGCGTTGGTCAGCCCTGCGATGATGTTGAGCAGGGTCGACTTGCCGCAGCCGGAATGGCCGATGATCGAGACGTATTGCCCCTTCTCGATCGTCAGACTGATGTCCTTCAGGACCTCCGTGGTGGCGGCGCCGCGGGTAAAAATCTTGTCGATGTGGTCGAGCTTCAGATAGGCGGTCATGTGTCCCTCCCCTCAGTTCATCGCGGTGCCGCGGGTGACGATCTTGCCGAGGCCCGCAATCAGGCGATCGAGCACGAAGCCGACGATGCCGACATAGATCAGAGCCAGGATGATCTCGCTGATGTGCGAGGAGTTCCAGGCGTCCCAGATGAAGAAGCCGATGCCGACACCGCCGATCAGCATTTCGGCGGCGACGATGGCGAGCCACGACAGACCGATGCCGATGCGCAGGCCGGTGAAGATGTAGGGTGCGGCCGCCGGGATCATGACCTTGCCGAAGAACTCCAGCGGATTGAGCTGCACGACGGCTGCGACGTTGCGATAGTCCTGCGGGATGTTGCGGATGCCGACCGCGGTGTTGATGATGATCGGCCAGATCGACGTGATGAAGATGACGAAGATCGCCGAGGGCTGGCCGTCGCGGAACGCCGCGAGCGAGAGCGGCAGCCAGGCGAGCGGCGGGATGGTGCGCAAGACCTGAAACAGCGGATCGAGCCCGCGCATCGCCCAGACCGACTGGCCGACCAGCACGCCGAGCGCGATGCCGGCGATCGCGGAGAGCGAATAGCCGAAGGCGACGCGCTGAAGGCTGGCGGAGAGATGCCAGAACAGGCCCTTGTCGATGCCGCCATGGTCGAAGAACGGATCGAGGATCAGCTCCTTGGTGTCCTTGAATACCCGCGACGGCGGCGGCAGTGCCGAGCCGGCGCGGCGGCAGACCAGCTCCCAGACCAGCGTCAGCAGCGCGATCACGACGAGCGGCGGGATGACGCGCACAGCGGTCTCGCGCACCATGCGCGCGTAAGCCTCGCTCCGCGGCGGCCGCTTCGGCGTCATCGCGACGACGGGCGCGGCGCTCCCCGCGGGCGTCGCGCTCTCAACCTCAATCTTCGTGGCAGGCATGTTCATCGCTATCTCTCTCCGGCTCCGGGACGATGCGGCCGCCTCGCGGCGGCCGCAGGGCTCCATCAGACTTCGACGCGCTTGATCGCGAGCGACTTCAGATAGGCCGCCGGATTTTCGGGATCGAACACCTTGCCATCGAAGAAGGTCTCCTTGCCGCGCGAGGTGGAGGCCGGGATCTCGGAGGCGGCGACGCCGAGCGTCTTGGCGGCGTCGCGCCACATGTCCTCGCGGTTGACCTTGGCGATCAGCGCCTTGGTGTCGAAGTTCGCCTCGTATTTGCCCCAGCGAATGTCCTCGGTGAGGAACCAGAGGTCGTGGCTCTGGAACGGGTAGGAGGCAAAGTCCCGCCAGTACTTCATGATGTGCGGCGAGTTCTCGACCACCTTGCCGGGGATGCCGTAGTCGAACTTGCCCGAGGTGCGATCGAGCACGTCCTCGACCGGGCAGTTCATCCACTGCCGCTTGCCCATGATGGCGGCGAGCTCGGCCTTGTTCTCGGCCTTGTCGGCCCATTGCTGGGCCTCCATCACGGCCATCAGCAGCGCCTTGGCGGCCTTCGGATATTTGTCGACGAAGGCTGCGCGCATGCCGAAGGATTTTTCCGGATGCTTGTTCCAGAGTTCGCCCGTGTTGATCGCCGTGTAGCCGATGCCCTGGTGGATCAGCTGCAGGTTCCAGGGCTCGCCGACGCAGAAGGCGTCCATGGTGCCGACCTTCATGTTGGCCACCATCTGCGGCGGCGGCACGACGATGGTCTCGATGTCCTTGTCGGGGTCGATGCCGCCGGCGGCGAGCCAGTAGCGGATCCAGAGATCGTGGGTGCCGCCGGGGAAGGTCATCGCGGCCTTCACCGACTTGCCGGAGGCCTTCTTCTTCTCCAGCGCCGCCTTGAACGGCGACGCGTCGACGCCGAGCTTGAGGTCGGCATATTCGTTGGCAACCGAGATGCACTGGCTGTCGAGATTGAGCCGCGCCAGGATGTACATCGGCGTCGGCTGGTTGTTCTGCGTCACCTTGCCGGCCGAGATCAGATACGGCATCGGGGTGAGGATGTGGGCGCCGTCGATGCCGTTTCCTTCGGAGCCGAGCACGAGGTTGTCGCGCGTCGTGCCCCAGGAGGCCTGCTTCTGCACGTCAGTGTCAGGCATGCCGTATTTGGCGAACAGGCCCTTGTCCTTGGCGACGAAGAGCGGACCGGCGTCGCTGAGCGCGATGAAACCGAGCTTGGCGCCCTTGACCTCGGGGCCGGCGTCCTGCGCGAACGCGCCGGCGGGGAAATTGAGCTTGGCGGCGGCAAGAAGGGCAGCGGTGCTGCCGGTGGCCTTCAACAATTGACGGCGGCTGAGGCCAGTCTCGGAGGGCCGGCGGATGCGCTTGGTCATCGGTGATGTCGTCCTTTTGCGTCGTTGCGAATGATTGCGTCAGTGCGCACGAGCAGCCCGTCCGTCCGTGACGCCCGAAAAAGGCGCATGCGAACGCGCGACGGGGGGACCCCCGTCTGGTGGCGTCAGCAAAATCGGATGAGAAGTCTCGCGGGACGGCTTCAATGGCGTCGGCTTGGAACTATTCAAGCTTCATGCCAAGCGCCGGACCTCAGAAACCTATGATAATTCAACACGTTATATGCTCCGCGCCAGTCTGTCGCAGGGTTGTTGCGCACGCGAAATTTGCGGACTGCTCATTTCTTGTGCGCCGCACAAATCTTATGCAGTCGCCTAAGCAAAAGGCCGCCGAGCGGACAAAAGCCCGATCAAGGCACGCACCATCCATTTGAAATCGCTTACGTTTTCTATCACGCCCAAGCGGCACGCGACTTGCATTTCCATTGGCGTCAACGAAGACTGCGGCTTGCCGCATTGTTGCAGCCTCTGGCGGCTGCAAACCGGAAGCTCAACTGCTTCGCGGCCCTTCTCGGCTCAGTCGTCGTGACGCGATTCCCAAGGCTTCCAGACCTCCATAGCCCTCGTGCGCGGCAGAGCTGTCCGCACGGCTCAAGGCGTTCAGCCGCGCTCTCTCTGGGGGCGTGTCGATCTCACTTACGAAGCAAAAGGAACCATTGATGTCGTATCTCGCGCCTTCGGAATTCGTCACCAAGATGGTGGATGCGGGCGAGTCCAAGATCTTCATGTCCACCCGGGATACCATCATCCGGGCTTATATGGCCGGCGCCATCCTCGCGCTGGCGGCCTGGTTCGCCGTCACGATCAACGTGAACACCGGCCAGCCGCTGGTCGGCGCGCTGCTGTTTCCGGTCGGCTTCGTCATGCTGTACCTGCTGGGCTTCGACCTCTTGACCGGCGTGTTCGTGCTCTCGCCGCTCGCCCTGATCGACAAGCGCCCGGGCGTCACCTTTGGCGGCGTGCTGCGCAACTGGGGCCTCGTCTTCGTCGGCAACTTCGCCGGCGCCTTCACCGTGGCTTTCATGATGGCGTTCGTCACGACCTTCGGCTTCACGCAGGACCCCGACAAGGTCGGCGCGGCCATCGGCAATATCGGTGAGGGCCGAACGCTCGGCTATGCCGCGCACGGCGCCGCCGGCATGGCGACGCTGTTCCTGCGCGGCATGCTCTGCAACTGGATGGTCTCGACCGGCGTCGTCGGCGCCATGATCTCGACCTCGGTCCCCGGCAAGGTCATCGCGATGTGGATGCCGATCCTGGTGTTCTTCTACATGGTGTTCGAGCACTCCGTGGTGAACATGTTCCTGTTCCCGTCGGGCCTGATGCTGCACGCGAAGTTCTCGATCATGGACTACCTGATCTGGAACGAGATCCCGACCGTGCTCGGCAACCTCGTCGGCGGCCTCGCCTTCACCGGCATGACGCTCTACGCCACGCACGTCATGACCCTGCCGAAGCGCCAGGCCGGCAAGACCACGCGGCCCCGCGTCGCGGCCTGATCAAACAACGTCTCGACAGGGGAGCCTCGCCCGAGCAGGGTGAGGCTCCCCCTTGCCGGTGATGACGATGACCCGCGGACTCCTGATTTCGATCGGCCAGCACTCCGACAGGGGTCGCAAGCCCGTCAACCAGGATTTTCACGGCGTCCTGATTCCGGAGGAGCCGCTGCTCAGCCTGAAGGGCATCGCGGCGGTTCTCGCCGACGGCATCTCCAGCAGCACGGTGAGCCAGATCGCCAGCGAGTCGGCGGTCAAGAGCTTCCTGATGGACTATTACTGCACGTCGGAATCCTGGACGGTGAAGACCTCCGCCCGCCGCGTGCTCGACGCAACCAATTCCTGGCTGCATGCGCAGACGCGCAAGAGCCAATATGCCTATGACCGCGACAAGGGCTATGTCTGCACCCTCAGCGCCATGGTCATCAAGGCGACTACCGCGCACATCTTCCATGTCGGCGACTGCCGCATCTACCGCGTCGCCGGCAAGGCGCTCGAGCAGCTGACCGACGATCACCGCATCATCGTGTCGTCGGAGCAGACCTATCTCGGCCGCGCGCTCGGCATCAACCCGCAGCTCGAGATCGACTACCAGACGGTCGAGATCGAGGCCGGTGACACCTTTATCCTGGCAACCGACGGCGCCTACGAATTCGTCGATGCGCGCTTCATCACGAGCGCGCTCAACGAGCATGCAGCCGAGCTCGACGGCGCCGCGAAGGCGATCGTGGACGAAGCTTACCGGCGCGGCAGCGACGACAACATCACCGTCCAGATTCTCCGCATCGACGCAGTGCCGCAGCGCGACTCGGCCGGTATCTTCAATCAGACCTTCGAATTGCCGCTTCCTGCGCTGCCCGAGCCGCGGGCGATGTTCGACGGCTACAGGATCGTCCGCGAGATTCACGGCAGCAGCCGCAGCCACATCTACCTTGCCGTCGATGCGGAGACCGAGGAGCCGGTCGCGCTCAAGCTGCCGTCGATCGACCTGCGCGACAATGCCGCCTATCTCAAGCGCTTCCTGATGGAGGAGTGGATCGCACGCCGCATCGACAGCCCGCACGTGCTCAAGCCGCTGTCACAATCGAGACGGCGCAGCTATCTCTACGTCGCGACCGAGTTCATCGAGGGGCAGACCTTGAGGCAGTGGATGCTCGACAACCCGCGTCCCGATCTGGAGACGGTCCGCAGGATCGTCGAGCAGATCGCCACGGGGCTTCGCGCCTTCCACCGCATGGAGATGCTGCACCAGGACCTCAGGCCCGACAATGTCCTGATCGACAAGACCGGCACCGCGAAGATCATCGACTTCGGATCGGTCAGGGTCGCGGGCGTCGCCGAGGCGTCGCCGAAATCGGCAGACGAGGAAATTCTCGGCACGGTCCAATATACGGCTCCGGAATATTTCCTCGGCGAGGGTGGCTCGCCGCGGTCCGACATGTTTTCGCTGGCCGCCATTTGCTACCACATGCTCACCGGACATCTCCCCTACGGCGCCCAGCTCGCCAAAATCCGGGGAAGATCGGACGCGTGGAAATTGAGATATCGCCCGGCCATCGATGCCGAGCGGGGCATCCCGGGATGGATCGACGGCGCGCTCAGGAAAGCGCTGCATCCCGATCCCTACAAGCGCCACGAGGACCTCTCCGAGTTCGTCTTCGAACTCAGGAATCCCAATCCGGCCTATCTCGCCACGCGGACCACGCCTCTTCTGGAGCGCAACCCGCTGCTGTTCTGGAAGCTGACCACGGCGATCCTGGCCTGCACGGTCATCGCGCTGCTCGCGGCGCTTCGGCTGCGATAGCCGGACAAGGTCGGTTCACGCCGGCTCCGCCGCCTTCACCCCGAGCGGTTTCGGCGCCATGCCGCCGCCGGGCTTGAGGTGGAATTCGTAGGTCATCAGGTGCCACGGCCCACTTGCCTTGGAGCCGTCGGGCATCGCGGGATCGGTGCGCGGCTCGACCTTGGCGACGAGGTCGTCCTTGACGCCGAACACCACGTCGGAATCGAGGTATTTGTCGCCGTCCATGAAGACATGCGTGATCAGCGGCTCGTAGCCCTTCGCATTGACGAGGAAGTGCACATGTGCCGGACGCATCGGATGGCGATTGGTCTGCACGATCATCTCGCCGACAGGGCCATCGGTCGGGATCGGGTAGCTGCACGGCAGGATGGTGCGGAAGAAGAAGCGGCCGTCGCCGTCCGTGATGAAGCGCGCCCGCGCAGAGGCGCCGACCTCGTCATAGTTCGGCTTCTGTGAATCATAGAAGCCGTCGTCATCGGCATGCCAGACGTCGACGGGAACGCCCGCGAGCGGCTTGCCCTTCAAGTCCGTGACGCGGCTCTGCACGAACATCCGCTCGCCGGCTTGATTGTTCGGCGAGATGTCGGTGCCGTGCGCGGTCACCTTGTGCTCGCCGACATAGAACGGGCCGAGCACCGTGGTCTGGGTCGCGCCCTCGCGATCCCTGTGGTTGACCGCGTCCACCAGCATGGAGACGCCGAGCACGTCGGAGAGCAGGATGAACTCCTGGCGGGTGTCGGTGCATTTGTGGCCGGTGCGGGTCAGGAAATCGATGGCGTATTCCCACTCCTCGAAGGTGAGACCGGTCTTGCTCACGTAATCGTGCAGCGACTTCACCAGTTCCTGGAGCAGGAATTTTGCACGCGGGTTCGGCGTCTGGTCAAAGCTGCGGACGACGGCTTCGGTGAGCTCGGTCTCGTTGAACTGGGTCATAGTGCGTTTGCCCTGAGTTTTCTCGTTGGCCCGGATGGGCTCCTTGG
>NZ_JBFUES010000007.1:0-24503 GCF_056403875.1 Bradyrhizobium sp. P2_E8 | reverse complement strand
CCTTCGTGCCGGGCACGCCGCTGTTCAAGTGAGGGGCAGTCTGTGCGTGGGCGGTGAGAATTGGACTCGCGGAGAGTCCCCCATCCTCCGTCATTGCGAGCGCAGCGAAGCAATCCAGACTGTCCCCGCGGAAGGATTCTGGATTGCTTCGCTGCGCTCGCAATGACGTATGGATGGACTCCGACCTCCCCCGCATCCGCCTTCGCTGAAGTTTGGGCGGACGAGAGCGGGGAGAGGTGAAGCGTAACTCACAGCGTCTTGAGATACTCGATCAGGTCGTAGCGCTCTTGCTCTTTGAGCACGCGGCCGATGGTGCCGTCCTTGCCTGGGCCCGGCGTGCCGTCGAACGAGTGGCCGGCATTGCTGTTGCCGAACATCTCGGTGCCATCAGACGCTCGCGTCGAGAAGCGCGACTGCCCGGTCTTGCAGCTCTCGCCGTCGACGACCGCGAAGCCGACCTGCTTCGGATCGTAGTCGCGGCCACCACCCATGCAGAACGATTTGGGGCGCTCGGCCGCGGGGCTCAGCATCCAGTAGAGCGAAGGCACCGATCCGTTGTGCAGGTAAGGCGCGGTGGCCCAGACGCCGTTGAGCGGGCGGGCGCGATACCAGGGCCGCGGCTCCTTCTTGTCGGGCGGCTGCGGACCGGGATTCGGGCAGTTCTTGCGCTCACCCCACCAGGCCTGCTGAACCTTCGGGGGAATCTTCGCATCGTCCATCGCTTTGCGGCTGACGATGTCGACGATCACCATCAGCCCGAGCGAGTACGGCATGTCGGTCGAGGAGATATCCGGCAGATTGCAGCTCCACCAGGCATTGAGATTCTGCGTGGGATCGAGCTTGAGAAATCCCGGGACCTGAACCGTCCGCGTCTCCAGCACGCTGGCCTCAGCGGGATCGGTCCCCATGCCCTTGACGCTCTTCTGGACCTCGTTCAGGAATTTGTCGTTGCCGATGGTCTCCCAGCGCGACGAGGACCAGATGCTCTGGTCCGGAAACTCGGTGTCGAACACGGGATCGTTGACCGGCCCGAGATGGCATTCGGTGCAGATCTGCGCGTAGAGCTTGCGGCCGTTCTTGACGCGTTCGCCATCGATCTTCCAGGCGTTGTCGCCGAAGATGTCCGACGGCCATTTCGGCGATGTCAGTCCGGAGAGCTGCTTTTTCGGATAGGGCGCCGACCCCTTCAGCAGATCCTCGATCCAGTTCAGATTCTTGATATCCATCGACGAGCGGAACAGCGTGTCCTTGGGGCTATTGTCGGACAAATTGAGCAGCGCGGTCACGCCCAGTGCTTCGCCGGCGTTGCGGATCAGCGGTTGTTCGATGGAAGCGTCATATTGCGCGAATTTGAGCCAGGGCACGGTCCAGATCGGCGGGAAGCTGACCGGCGCGTCCTTGGCATGCAGATTCTTTTCGAAGCCGCTGAGGCCGCTGAGCGTCATGTCCTGGGCGAAGACCTGGTTGCCGATGCGGTTGAGCGCGTCGAGACGGCCGTATCCTTCCTCGGTGTCCCGCTGCGGCTCTTCCCGCTTCGTCTTCTCGTTGAACCTCGTCTTGCCGTCGATGGTTTTCGCGTAGGTCTTCTCCCAGTCGATCAGGAATGTGCTGATCGCACGCAGCTTCTGCTTCAGCGCATCGCGATCCGCATCGCTGGCGGAGGGGCCGAGCACACGGTCGGCGAAGCGCGTGAAGCGACCCGGCACGATGAGCGTGTAGGCGATCGACAGGCCGGTCGTGACCTCGAGCTTCCTCAAATCGGTCATCGCCGGACCGCCRTCGAAACGGACGTCGATGCCCTTGTAGTGGATCTGGCCGGTGTGGCAGGCGGCGCAGGTCAGGCCGATCCGGTCCTCGCCGATTTGGCCGGTCGCAGGATCGGGTACGCCGGTCATGCGCGCAAAGCCGACGGGCAGGCCGTCGACGTTTTCAGCCTGGGTGCCCCAGTTGACCGGCGGATACCAAAGCCGCGCCGGCACCGGCTTCGTCTTGTCGTAGACGTTGGCATAGCCGAACCGGCGCAGCGTGGCGTCGTCGGTGTTGGTCGTCTGCGGGCTGGGGATGAAGCCGAAGCGCTGCAGATGGTCGCTGTCGTGCAGCATCCCGGGCTTTGCGAAGAAATGAAGCCGCGGCTGCTCGAGCGCCATGAACCAGTTATAGGGCACCGGGAAGGTCGCGGTGCCCTGGCTGGCGTGATGAAACCAGTGCCGGTCCTCCAGCGCCCAGTTTTGCTCAAGCCAGTACGCGGCCCGGGGTTCGACGTGCTCCGGCAATGGCGGCGCCACCAGGTCCCCGAGGATACCGGGCAGCATCGGCTGGAATTGATCCGGAAAGCGCAGCGCCACGACGCCAAAGACGAGGAGCGCGGCGACGAGTCCGCCAGCAACGCGCAATATGAGCGAGGGCGGGGTGACCGGCTGGCTGACGACCCGCTGGGTGATCCTGTCCGGGAATTTGCGCTCGTTGAACAATGTCCTCACCTCGGCCACGCTGAGATAGCGGTCATCGCCCTGGCCCTTGCCCATGATCTTGAGCAGGATCGGCCATTCGAACTTCATCAGGATCGGGTAGTACCAGCGCGATTGCTTGCCGGCGCGCTTGAGATTGTCGTCCATGAAAGTCTGGATTTGCGAGGCGTTGAGCCCGGTCTCGGTGCCGCCATCGGGATCGGCATAGGTGCCGCCGAAACTGGCGAGCCGCGCGATCTCGTCCTCGTTGACGCGCCCGTCGACGCCGAGGATGCGCGAGCCGGCACCGAGCTTGTCGAGCGGACCGCCGCGCAGCGTATTGAGCTGTGCGCCCCAGCAGATGCTCTGCGGGATGTGACAGGCGCCGTTGGCGATCAGCGCGACGCCACGGGTCTGGATGCGGGCCAGAGTCTTTTTCGCTCCCGTCTCGCCGCTTGCATTCGCGATGGTCTGCGACAGCGTCCGGAGAGGTACGGTGCCGCCGTCGACAAAACCTTCGCCGACGAGGCCGCGCAGGAACGGACAGGGATTGTTCGGCGAGACCTGGATCGAGGGATCGAAGGGGGGCTTCGAGGCGGGGTCGTTCATGGCCCAAATTCCTGAAAACAGCGAATCGTGAAATGCAGACGCGCCGATCGAGCGCGGAAAGTCCTAACAAACCGACAGCAGGGTATACTACCTCAGCGTGTGACGAAGTGTGGCCGAATTCACTGTTGTGTCAACAAGAGCCGAAGCGGCCGTGGCCTGCCGGTCAGGACTCGGCGGCGCGTTTGACGTCGCTCTGGACGAGGGTCAGCTTGCCGAGCGGCACGCCCGCCTTCAGCAGCCCCTCGCGGTAATGGGCGAGGTCCTCGGGCCGCTTCCAGTGGAAATTGCGCAAATGGCGGTCGACGTTCAGGGTCGGGTAGTTGCCCATGAGCACGCGGGTGGCCTCGACGGCCTCGTCGGTCCGCTCCAATTGCGCCAGCGCCGCGGCACGGATCGCCAGCGCCTGCATGTGGTTCGGGTTGATGTAGAGCTGCTCGCGGGCCCACGACAGGGTCGCGTCATACTGCCCCAGCAGATAATGGCTGAACGCGTTCAGCGCGGCCCATTGGTAGCGCGGGTCGCTGTTGTCGCGCTGCGCGGCCATCGAAAACAGCTCGATCGCCTCGCGGTGCTCGCCGATGACGAAATGGCAGATGCCGAGCACGCCGCGCGCGCCCATGTCGTAGGGGTTGAGCGCGACCRCGCGCTTGGCGGCGTCCATCGCGGCCTCGTAATGCCCTTCCATCGCATGGGCCCAGGACAGGATCGAGAACRCAAAGGAGGAGCGCGGGTCGAGCCGGACGCTGGTTTCGGCGAGGTTCATCGCCTCGGCCCACATTTCCCGCGTGCCCTTGATCCAGCCGAACTGGATGCTCTGGATCTGGATCGTGGCAAGGTAGGCGTGCGCGATCGACAGCTTGGGATCGACCTCGATGGCCTCCCGGAATAGGTCGATGGCGGCGGCCAGGTCCTCCTTGGTCTGCCGGTAGTAATGCGACAGCCCCTTGAGGAAACGGTCCCACGCGGTCACGTCGGTCGAGAGCCGCGCCGGCGCCGAGGCCTCCGCGCGGACGATCTCGGTGGCGATGGCGGCGGACAGGTTGGTGGTGATCTCGTCCTGCATCGCGAAGAAGTCGCCGATGTCGCGGTCGTAGCGCCCGGTCCAGAGCTGCTCGCCGGTCTCCGGCGCGATCAGCTCGGCGGTGACGCGGATCTTGGCTCCGGCGCGCCGCACCGAGCCCTGGATCAGATAGGTGGCGTCGATCTCGCGCGCGATCAGCCGGGTGCTCGTGTTCTTGCCCTTGAAGGCGAAGGTCGAGTTGCGGCTCAGCACGCGATAGAACGATTGCAGCGACAGCGCGTGGATCAGATCCTCGGTGAGGCCGTCGGAGAAATATTCGTCCTGGGCGTCGCTGAGATTGGCGAAGGGCAGCACGCCGACGATGGCGGTGCGGTACTGCTGCGAGAGGGTGGACGCCTCTCTCAGCTCGGGAGCGAGCGCCGGCGCGCCCTCGGGCTTCCAGGTCCAGACCCCGACCGCATCCTTGATGTTCTTGAAGCGATGGTTGCCGGCATCGACCAGCGGCACGGTGAGATGCTTGCTCGCCTCCCTGTAGGCCTTGGCCGAGATGGCGAAGCCGCCGGGGCTCGCCACCGATTCCAGGCGGACGGCAATGTTGACATCGTCACCGAACACCTCGTCCTCGTCGGCGATGACGTCGCCCATGTGGATGCCGAGCCGGAATTGCATGGCGCGGTCGGCCGGCAGGTGGTGGTTGCGCTCCGCCATCAGCGTCTGCATCGCAATCGCGGCCTCGGTGGCGCCGACGATCGAGGGGAATTCCAGCAGGAAGCCGTCGCCGGTGTTCTTCACGACGCGGCCGCCGTGATTGAGGATGATGGGGTGAATCGCGGTGCGATGGGCCTTGAAGGCGGCATGGGTGCCGGCCTCGTCGCTGCCCATCATGCGCGAATAGCCGGCGACATCGGCGCAGACAATGGCGGCCAGACGTCTTTCCATAGCCCCGGAGCTCCAACGGACCGAGGACCGGCCACGGCGTGGCAGTCGCCTCGAATCCCGCATTTCAAGAACCCGGCCTTTATAGAACAGATGAGGCCGCGGGAAAGTATGATCCGCATTGCAAATTCAAGGTAAATCCTAGGCAGTCCCGGCGGTGGACGACGGCCGCCGAACCGACTAAGCCCGATCTCTTGAGACGGACGGGGCGGCGGGGCACTTCACATGCTGGGCATTCATGAAATCTGGCTCTTCATCCTGTCAGGCGTGCTGCTCAATATCACGCCGGGACCGGACTCCGTCTACGTCATCGGCCGCAGCATGCAGATGGGCTGGCGGGGCGGGGCCGCAGCCGCCTTCGGCATCAGTTGCGGCTGTTTTTTCCACGTCGCGGGCGCGGCGATTGGCCTTTCGGCCCTGCTGATGGCCTCATCCACCGCCTTCTCGATCCTGAAGCTGGTCGGCGCGGCCTATCTGGTCGTCACAGGACTTCAGATGCTGTGGTCGCGGCCGACGCTGGCATCGGCGATCGACGAGCCGGCGCGGAGCTCGCTGCGGCGGGTGTTCCTCCAGGGCGTCTTCACCAACGCGCTCAATCCCAAGGTCGCGCTGTTCTTCCTGGCCTTCCTGCCGCAATTCGTCGCAGCCGATTCACCGCACAAGCCGCTCGCCTTCCTGACGCTCGGGCTGATTTTCATCTGCACGGGAACGCTGTGGTGCCTGGTGCTGGCGGCGTTCGCGGCCAAGGCCGCGCATCGCTTGCGGACCTCCGAGGGCGCGATCGCCTGGGTCAACCGCGCGCTCGGCGGCCTCTTCATCTATCTCGGCATCCGCGTCGCCATGCTGGAGACGCGGTAACTCGTTCGAACGAATGACATGAGGCTGCGTAGGGTGGGTTACGCCTCGCGGCTTGCGCTTTGCGCAATCTGCGAGGCTAACCCACCCTACGATCTGCCTCAGGCGAACTCCTTCAGCAGGGCGCTGCCGGCGAGATAGAGGCCGAGCAGGATCATTGCGATCAGGAACCAGCGGCGGAACGCTTCCGCCGGCATCCGCGCCCGCACCGACTGGCCGATGAACATGCCGGCGAAGGCCATGGCCATGCCCACGGCGCCCGGCACGGCATTGGCCGGCGTCAGCAATCCGCCGGCGGTGAGGTTGAAGGCGAGCGCCAGCGTCGCGGTGGTGAAGAACACGCCCAGCGCCTGCACCAGTTCGTCCTTCTCCATGCCGATCGCCTGCATGAACGGCATCGAGGGGATCACCTGCACGCCGGTCGAGGCGGAGATCACGCCGGTGACCACGCCGACCACGCCGCCGACCCATTTCTCGTTCTCAGGTGCGACGCGGAACTGGAATTTGTTCAGGCCGATCACCGCGTAGATCACGAGCAGGGCGCCGAGCACGATCGTGCCATAGCGCGCATGCGGGCCGGTCAGCGCGCCGGCATTGAGCCAGCAGCCGATCACGGTGCCGATCATCAGCGGCCACAGCCGCCTGAGGATGTCGCGCAGATGGGGGCCGACGAAAGTCTGCCAGATGTTGGTGATGATGGCGGGCACGATCACGATGGCGATCGCGCGGCTCGGGGCCATGCTCACCGCGAGCAGGCCCATGGAGACGGTCGGCAGGCCGAGCCCGACCACGCCCTTGACGAATCCGGCGATCAGGAAGACGGCGGCGATGACGATGAGGAGAGGGTCGATCATGACCTGCACATTGACCGAAGCCGCGCCCGGGCACAATCTGGAGGTTACGGAGACAGCCTTCGCTATGGACGAAGGCTAGGTTGGAGGAATCCGGATGCGTTTCGATCTCGTCGATCTCCAGCTGTTCATCGCGGTCGCCGACCAGCGCAGCATCACGCGGGGCGCCGAGCGGTCGCATCTGGCGCTGGCCTCGGCCAGCGCGCGCATCAAGGGGCTCGAGGACGCGCTCGGCGTCGCGCTGCTCAAGCGCGGGCGCCGCGGCGTCGAGTTGACCGCGGCCGGCGAGAGCCTGCTCGACCATGCCCGCCTCGTCATTCACCAGATCGACGCCATGCGCGGCGATCTCGCAGGCTTTGCCAGCGGCGTGCGCGCCAGCGTGCATTTCCTCGCCAACACCTCCGGCCTGTCGGAGCATCTGCCGAAGGCGCTGGCCGGCTTCCTGCGCGAGCATCGCGACGTCGCCATCGACATCGAGGAGCGCGAGAGCACCGACATCGCGGCCGCGATCACCGCCGGCGCCGCCGATCTCGGCTTCGCCGCGGAGCACGCGCTGCCCGACCATATCGAGCGCTTCGTCTTCAGCGAGGACCGCCTGACACTGGTGACGTCCAGGCGCGGCCCGTTCGCCGGCCGCCGCCAGATCGATTTCCAGGAGGCGGGCACGTGCGAGTTCGTCGGGTTGACCAGCGCCACCGCGCTCCAGGTTCATATTTCGAAGCACGCCGCGCGGCTCGGCATGCGGCCGCACTACCGCGCGCGCCTGCGCGATTTCGACGCGATCTGCCAGATGGTCGCCGCCGATGTCGGCGTCGCCCTGGTGCCCGAAGCCGCCGCCCGCCGCTGCGCCAGGCTGATGCCGCTTGCCATGGTCCGCCTGCGCGATGCCTGGGCCAACCGCAAACTCGTGATCTGCGCGCGAAGCTTCAAGACGCTGCCGCGCCCGGCCAAGATGCTGGTGGAGCATTTGCGGGCAGAGGCGGCGTGAGGGCAGCTGCTGATGTGAGCCCGYGGCGCGGCCGCGACCTCAACTGCGCTCCCTCCCCCGCAAGGGGCAGGGGAATCGCATTTGAGAGAGCCTCCTGCGGCCATCCTTCGAGACGCCCGCTTTAGGYGGGCTCCTCAGGATGAGGACGGAGTGCGTGGCTGCAGTTTCAACGGGCACGGTGCTGCTTAGCCTCATCCTGAGGAGACCGCGGAGCGGTCGTCTCGAAGGACGAGGCGGTCAGGCGTTGCCAAAAGTCATATGCGATAGCCCTCCCCCGCAAGGGGGGAACGCACCTACCTCGTGGCGGCGTCGCGACTCAAAGCGTTGATTACTTTGCCGTCTCGACCCCGGCGTCCTTGATCACCTTCGTCCACTTCCTGGTCTCGTCCGCGATGAATTGGCGAAAATGCTCCGGCTCGTCGCCGATCAGCGTCGCGCCTTGCGCGGCGAGCTTTTCCTTCACGGCCGGATCCGCCATCGCCTTCGTCGCCAGACCATGCAGCGCTGCGACGATCTCCTTCGGCGTGCCCTTGGGCGCGACCATGCCGTACCAGTTCTCGATGCGCAGATCGGGAAAGCCCGCTTCCGCCGTGGTCGGCACCTCAGGCGCCGTCGGTGCGCGCTCGGCCGAGCCGACCGCGATCGGCCGCAAGGCGCCGGCCTTGACCTGCGGCAGCAGCACGGGGAGATCGAGGAACGTCATCTGTACCTGCTGGCCGAGCAGGTCGTTCACCGCGGGCGCGGCGCCGCGATAGGGCACATGCACGATGTCGATCCTGGCGGTCAGCTTGAACAATTCGCCGGCGAGATGCGGCAGGCTGCCGGGGCCGGAGGAGGCGAAGTTGAGCTTTCCCGGCTGCGCCCTGGCGAGCGCGATCAGCTCGCCGATGTCCTTGGCGGGCACGTTGGTGGCGACGACCAGCATTTCCGGCACGGTCGCAACCAGCGTCACCGGCGTGAGGTCGGACAATGTGTCGTAGGCGACCCGCTCCATGCTCGGGCTGATCGCGAGCGCGCCCGCGCTGGAGATGGCGATGGTGTAGCCGTCGGGCGCGGCCTTCGCGACCGCGTCGGTGCCGAGCACGCCACCCTGGCCGCCGCGGTTGTCGATCAGCACCGGCTGCCCTGATAGCTCCGACATGCGCTGGCCGATCACGCGCGCGATGATGTCGTTGGGACCGCCGGCCGGGAACGGCACGATCAGCTTGATCGGCTTGGCCGGAAAATTCTGGGCGGAGGCGAGGGCGGGAAACAGAAGCAGGCTTGCGAGGAAGAGCTTACGCCAGTTTTTCATACAAGCCCCCTGAAGCATGATCCGGAAAAATGTGCAGCGGTTTTCCGAATGGATCATGCGCAAACGACGGGTCGTTTATCCGTTGAGCAGTTTCATTGCTTCTTCGTGAACCCTGGCGTCGCCGGCCGCGATGATGCGGCCGCCGCCCTGGGCCGGCTTGCCTTCCCAGGTGGTGACGACGCCGCCGGCGCCGGTCACGATCGGGATCAGGGCCGCGATGTCGTAGGGCTTCAGCTCGGTCTCGACCACGAGATCGACGTGGCCGGCCGCCAGCATGCAATAGGAGTAGCAGTCGCCGCCATAGCGCGAGAGCCGCGCGCCCTTCTCGATGCGGCCGAAAATGGCGCGGTCGCGCTCGTTCATCAGCAAGGGGCTGGTGGTGTAGGTCGTCGCCTCAGACAGCGACGCGCAGCGGCGGACCTGGAGCCGGCGCTCGCCGGAGGGGCCTTTATAGTTGGCCGAGCCGTTGTCGCCGGAAAAACGTTCGCCGATGAAGGGCTGGTGCATCATGCCGAATACCGGCGCGCCCTTGTGCAGCAGCGCGATCAGCGTGCCCCAGATCGGGAACCCGCCGATGAAGGACTTGGTGCCGTCGATCGGATCGAGCACCCAGACATAGTCGGCGTCCTCGCGCTCATTGCCGAATTCCTCGCCGACGATGCCGTGCTGGGGGAAGTTGGCCTTGATCAGCCGCCGCATCACCGCCTCCGCGGCGCGGTCGGCCTCGGTGACGGGATCGAAATCCTTGGTCTTGCTCTTGTCGTCGATCGACAGCGAGGTGCGGAAGAACGGCAGGATGGTTTCGCCGGAGGCGGTGGCGAGCCGTCCGATGAAGGCTGAGAAGTCGATCACCGTCACGGCGCATCCTCAAAACGAAAGTCGGGTGAAGCTCGCATCTGCCTATCTCAATTCGCCTCTCGCGTGCAGCGCTGTCTTGATTTGCACCCTGGTATTTTGGATGCGGAGACCGGCTGCCTCATCCGAGCCATATGCTGGCCAAATATCGATCATTGAGTTGAAAACTTAGTTCCGAACATGCCTTGTTCGTATGCAAATGACTATCAACCCATTGAATTTCCTTATCAAAGAAACTGAATCTGGGTTTCTCTGGAAGCAACAGAGCCATGTGTGTTTTGCATGGGAAACGGCTCAAAAGCCCTTGCACTTTGTGCGGCGCGGCCGCATATTGTTGCGGTGCGGTAGCGCTCTGCGTTACCGCTGCCCTCCTTGGGCGTTTCCTCCCTAGACTTGGGCCGCTTGCGTCATTCGCGAGCGGCCCTTTTTTCTTGGGCCGTCTGTTTCGTTTCGACTGCGCGAAAACGCGAAGTGAAGATCCGGCGTCCGATACGCGCGCGGTGTGTTCTGTCCCTGATTCGCGACGTCGTCGCGCGATGACAGCTTGCGCCTATTCCGCCGCGGCCTGGAACGGGCCGAGATCGCCGAACGGAATCGTGCTCGCCAGCACGTCGGCGAGGACGCCGAAGTCGGTTGCCACCTGCGCAAAGCGCGGACTGCGCTCGCGCCGTCGCTCGTCCATGTAGATCGCGCGGTTGAGTTCGAGCTGCACCGCGTGAAGCCCGCTCGCCGGGTTGCCATAATGCTCGGTGATGAAGCCGCCGGCATAGGGCTTGTTGCGGCCGATCGAATAGCCGAGCCCGCCCATGGTCTCCTCGACCCGGTCGGGCAAGAGCGGCGTGCAGCTCGTACCGTAGCGGTCGCCGATCACGATGTCGGGCCGGCGCGGCTCGTCTCGGCTGACGCCGACCGAAGGCATCGAGTGGCAGTCGACCAGCACCACGGTGCCGAACATCTGGTGCACCTTGTTGATCAGCCGGCGCAGCGCGCGGTGGTAGGGCTTGTAGAGCGTCTCGATCCGCGCCAGCGCATCGTCGACCAGGATGCGGTCGCGATAGATCTCCTGGCCGTCGCCGACCACGCGCGGAATGGTGCCGAGGCCGCCGGCGACCCGCATCGAGCGGGTATTGGCAAAGCTCGGCAGCCGCCCGGTGAACATGCGGGGGTCGAGCTCGTAGGGCTCGCGGTTGACGTCGACATAGGAGCGGGGAAAGTTGACCCGCACGGTCGGAAAGCCGCGGGCGCTGAGATGGCCGATCAGCTCGTCCATGAACGAATCTTCCGACCGCCGCAGCGTCGGCAGGTCGATCCTGGAGGCGCTGAGGAATTCGTCCGGATAGGTCGAGCCGGAATGGGGCGAGTTGAAGATGACCGGCGCGCGCCATTCGGCGGGCTCGACGATCTCGAAGGCTGGCGACATCTCGCCATCAAACCGGGTCATCTTCTCAGGCTTCGTCCCTTATTCCCAGGCTTCGTCCCTTCGCGCCACAAGATCCGGCCCCGCAGGATCCTGCAAGGTCCGGCTTGAACGGATTGATTCGGCCGGTCGAGCGGCTCTTATGTGTCGTCATTGTCTGGAATCGCAACCATTCTGCCAAGCGAAAAGATGTGATTGGCGCTGGAACATGTCTTAACCGTGCGGGCAGCGGGGCGGGGATCGTCCGGTCGGCTTCGATTGATTCGAGCCGCATTCCGGTTCACAAGGAGCCGGCAGCGCGAGCCGTCCAGGGTAAAGATTTTCACCCCAAATTTACCCTCTGTCGGGCTTAGTGACCTCTGCTGATATCCTCTGGGGATTCGACGTTTCCTGCCATGCCAAAGATCCTGCTCGCCGAAGACGACAACGACATGCGCCGTTTCCTGGTCAAGGCGCTGGAAAACGCCGGTTTTCAGGTCTCGTCCCATGATAACGGCATGGCCGCCTATCAGCGGCTCCGCGAAGAGCCGTTCGAGATGCTGCTGACCGACATCGTGATGCCGGAAATGGACGGGATCGAGCTAGCCCGCCGGGCCTCGGAACTCGACCCCGACATCAAGATCATGTTCATCACTGGCTTCGCCGCGGTCGCCCTGAACTCGGATTCGGACGCCCCCAAGAACGCCAAGGTGCTGTCCAAGCCCGTGCATCTGCGCGAATTGGTCAGCGAAGTGAACAAGATGCTGGCGGCCTAAATCGGCTCCGTTCCGTCCTTGCGCCGGGTCCCGTGAGCCGTTATAGGGACCCCACCGATGAAATGACCTCTAGGGCACGTAGCTCAGCGGGAGAGCACTACCTTGACATGGTAGGGGTCACAGGTTCGATCCCTGTCGTGCCCACCATCCTTCGCTCGCGATAGCGAGAGGAGGATACCGCGCCGAAGCCCAACGGGCGCAGGCGGGCTGCCGCCGCGAGCTTCGGCTAGGCAAGCCAATCCCCGACGAGGCGAAATCGAGCTATTTCAGTTCCGTATTCGCGACCGGCAGGACGGACGCGACAGACCAGCCGTTCGCATCCCGCACGTAGGTCTGGCTGATCAGAAACGTATTCTGTTGCGGTGGCTTGCCGGGAAGGCTGCGCGTGAAGACGATGGGAACGAGGACCTGCATGACCTCGTTCGAGATCACGGCGACGTGGAATTTCGACATGTCGGGCTCGAGGTGCCAGGTGCCCTCGTAGTAGCCCTTGAAGCGGTCCGCGACCGCATCACGGCCTCTGGTTTCGATGCCTCGCGCAAACAGCAGCGTGCCGGGCGAATTCCACAGCATGGCCTTCACATCGTCCGCGTTGTGCGCATTCTGCGCGGCAATGAACTTCTCGAAGATGATTCGGGCCTCGGCATCATTTGCTGCGGCCAGTGCAGGCCCGACTGACCAGGCTGTCACGGCGAGAAACAGCGCCGCGGCAGTCGCGGCAAGATGACGGTGCCGTGCAAATGGTCGTGGCCTGACGTGGACTGGAGACATCTCGGGCGGGGCATGTTCACCTCTCTTTTGGATGACGATAATCATACCACCAGCCGCCTCGCCGGCTTTTCAGGATCGCGCGATCAGCGATCACCGCTGCATCACGGATGCGTTGGTTCAGGCCATGTCGGTTGCCGCGGGACGTAACGGGCAAACTCTCGTCGTCAGCGTCAAGTTGAGGTATCGTCTCGCGGGCTACGATTCCATCCCAGTCGTGAGCCTGACCATGAGCACATCCGTCATCGAACAGGCAAAGATCCAGGCGCAGGTGCTGGTGCCGCTGGTCAGGGCGCTCCAGGCCGAGCTCGGCGAGGCGCGCGCCAACGCGCTGGTGCGCAAGACGCTCGGCGATCTCTATCGCGGCTTCGGCGAGGAATTCTGGAAAGCCAAGAACGAGAGCGATCTCGGCAAGGCCGTCTCGTCGGCGTTCAGGACCTATGCCCGCGACGATGCGCTCGCCTATGACGTGATCGAGCAGAGCCACGACGCCTTCGCGTTCGACGTCAAGCGATGCGCCTATGCCGAGTTCTACAAGGCGCTGGGTGAGCCGGAACTCGGCTTTCTCCTGGTCTGCACCGCGGACTTTGCAACCTCCGAAGGATTCGGCCCCGACGTCAGGCTCACGCGCACGCAGACGATCATGCAAGGCGCCGATCATTGCGATTTCCGCTACCGGCGCGATGACGGCGCGGCGCGATGAGAGGGGCGCCTCTCACGTAGTCCCCAGCAGCAAATCCTTCAGTCCGCCCGGATAGAGGCTAGGTCCGCCCTCCACGTCGAGATCGGCGAGGTCGAACCAGCGCGCGACGATCTGCTCGCCATTGTCCTCGCGGAAATCGATGCGGTCCTGGCCGCCGAACGCGCCGTCCGGAAATGCCACCTCGGCGATGAACATCACCTCGTGCCCGATGGCGTCCTCGTGCACGAAAATGTTCTCCATCATCAACGGCTCGCCTTTGATGGTGATGTCGATGCCGAGCTCTTCCCTGAATTCCCGTATCAGCGCAGTCCGCCAGCTCTCGCCGAATTCGATTTCGCCGCCGAGCGGACGGACGCCCCTGATCCGGCCTGCATTGTCGCGAACCTCGGCCGCCAGCAGGCGCCCGGCCCGCCAGTGCAGGCCGATCGCGACAACCCTGATGCCGGGATGGGGGCGCCATGTGGTCATGGGGGCATCGTTATCGTGCTCGCCGCGGCTGCGCAATGCGCGCAGGCGAATGTCGTCCGGCCTGGATCGCTTTCAGCATGCAAAAGCTTCGCAGCCTTGATCCGTGAGGTCCTGCCTGCCATTGTCCGGTCATCCACCACGGCGACGGGCGTGGTGAGATCCAGATTGTGGCGTTCGGCGACAGGTGTCGCTTCGCCGGACGTGAAGAGAAGGCAAGTGGGCGAGATGAGCAGTGTGAACAAGCCCGGCGGCAACTACCTGCCGGTGATCATCCATGCTGGAATTGCGTATGTCAGTGGTCAGCTCCCGCGTCGCGGCGAAGACCTGCTATATGCGGGCAAGGTCGGTGCAGGTGTCGACATCGCGGCCGCGCAAGAGGCTGCGGCCCTTTGCGCTGATCTCTGCATTGCCGCCATCAACCACGCCACAGGCGGAGAGGACAGGGTCGTCCAGGTCCTGCAACTCGTGGGATACGTCGCCTCGGCGCCTGGATTTACCCAGCAGTCGCAAGTCATGAACGGTGCCTCCGACCGGCTGATCGAACGCCTCGGCGATCGCGGTCGTCACACGCGTACGTCCGTCGGCGTCGCCGAGTTGCCGCGAGGGGCGCCGGTCGAGCTGAGCATGATCGCCGCTGTTCGGGCCTAGGACGGCGGTCAGTCTTATCCGACGAGATACTTGGAGACCGCCGCCTCGTCCCACGCAATCCCGTTGCCGGGCTCCTCGCCCGGCAGCGCAAAGCCGTCCTCGATCGTCAAACGCGTCGAAAGCACCACGTCGGCCCAGTCGACATATTCCAGCCAATGCGCGGTCGGCGTCACGCACAGCAGGTGTGCGCTGACCTCCGAGAACAGATGGGTGGACATCTCGATGCCGGCGGCATGCGCGAGCGATGCGGCGCGAAGCCAGCCGGTGACACCGCCGATGCGCTGCACGTCGGGCATCACGTAATCGCAGGCTTCCGCCGACAGCGCCGACTGCATCGCGAAGGCGCTGTCAAAATTCTCGCCGATCTGGACCGGCGTGCGCAGCGCGTCCGCGATGCGGGCGCAGCCGGCGTAATCGTCGTGGCGGATCGGCTCCTCGATCCAGGTCAGCCCCTCGTCGTCGAGCATCTCGCCGCGGCGGATCGCCTCGGTCACCGTGAGCGCCTGGTTATAGTCGCACATCAGCGTGATCCGGTCGCCGACGGCTTTTCGCACCGCGCGCACCACGGCGAGATCCTCCCGCGCATCCGGCCGGCCGACGCGGATCTTGGCGGCGTGAAAACCCTCGGCCAGCAGCTTGTGCGCCTCTTCCACCGCAGCGCCCGCCGGCATGATGCCGAGCCCCTTCGAATTGTAGGCCTTGACCGGTTTCGGCGCGCCGCCGAGCAGCCTCGCCAGCGGCAGGCCGCGTGTGCGGGCCAGCGCGTCCCAAGCCGCCATGTCGATGCCGGACTGCGCCAGCCGCTGCAGGCCGGCGAGGCCCAGCAGCGTAAAGCGCTGGGTCAGCTTGCGCTCGATCTCGAACGGCAGCAGCTCGTCGCCGGCGAGCAACTCCGACATCTCCGTGACCATCGCCGTCAGCGGCTTCAAGGCCGACGGCGTGATCGAGAACAGATAGGCGTGCCCGCGGGCGCCTTGGTCGGTCTCGCAGTCGATCAGCACCAGCGGCGCCTTCGCGACCGCCCCGGTCGAGGTCTGGAGCGGCAGGTTCATCGGCACGATCACAGGCCGCGCAATGAAGCGCTTGATGCGGACGGTCTCGGTCATGGGCACTGGTTCCGGATTGATCAACGCAGGTTGGTCCCGATCTTAAACCTTCGTGATGAAACGGAAAGACGCTTGGTGCGACCACCATAAAATGGGGTTGCGCGGGGGCGCGTTTGTTGGCTCTGTGCCGCCGCAGGCTTTGCCGCAAATCGCGAGAGGTTGCGACAAAAACGCACGCAACGGAGCCACAAAGTGAAACAAGAGATCGCCGAAGAACAGCGCAAGAGCGGCATCCTGACCGGTGCCGCGATCGCCTTCCTGCTGCTCGCGCTGCCGCTCGCGGTGTGGCTGGACCTGACCGAGCTGAGCAAGACGGCGCTGCGCCGGCAGGCCGCCGATCTCAATTCGGTGATCACGAGCGTGCGCAGCTATTACGCGACCAACGTGGTCGGGCGCATCATCGCCAATCCGAACGGCACGACCAGGGTGGTCCACAACTACGAATCCGTCCCCGGCGCGATCCCGATCCCGGCGACGCTGTCGCTGGAGCTCGGACGGGTGATCGGCGCGCAGCAGGAGAACATCACCTACCGCTTTGTCTCGGACTTCCCGTTCCAGAACCGTGCGCCGCACCAGCTCGACAAGTTCGAGAAGGACGCGCTCGACGCGCTGCGCAGGGATCCCGAGCAGAAGATCTTGGAGACCGAGACCTCGCTGTTCAACGACAAGGTCCGCCTCGTCGCCCCCGTCACGATGGGGCCGGCTTGCGTGAGCTGCCACAACAGCCATCCCGAAAGCCCGAAGAAGGACTGGAAGGTCGGTGATATCAGGGGCATCCAGGAGGTGATCATCGCCCAGCCGATCGCCGCCAACATCTTCTCCTTCAAGTTCCTGCTGGCCTATTTCCTGATCGCCGCGGGCAGCGGCCTGTCGTTCCTCTCGCTCCAGCGCCGCCAGGCGAGCCGCATCAAGGGCATGAACAAGGAGCTCGAATCCGCCAACGACTTCCTCGCCTCGCTCTCGATGAAGATCTCGCGCTACATCCCGCCGCAGGTCTACAAGAGCATCTTCTCCGGTCAGAAGGACGTCACCATCCACACCGAGCGCAAGAAGCTCACGATCTTCTTCTCCGACATCCAGAACTTCACCGCGACCGCCGAGCGCCTTCAGCCCGAATTGCTGACCCAGCTCCTCAACGAATACTTCACCGAGATGTCGGCGATCGCCCATGAATATGGCGGTACCATCGACAAGTTCATCGGCGACGCCATGCTGATCTTCTTCGGCGACCCCGAGACCAGGGGCGATCGCGCCGACGCCGAGGCCTGCCTCCAGATGGCCTGGCGGATGCAGCAGCGGCTTGCCGAGCTCAATGCGAAGTGGCGCGCCTCCGGCATCGAGCAGCCGTTCCGCTCGCGCATGGGCATCAATTCCGGCTATTGCAATGTCGGCAATTTCGGCAGCAGCGACCGCATGGACTACACCATCATCGGTGCCGAGGCGAACCTCGCCGCGCGCCTGCAATCGATCGCCGAGCCCGGCGGCATCGTGCTGAGCTACGAGACCTTTGCGCTGGTCAGCGACATCGTCCGCGCCCATGCGCTGCCGGCGATCACGATGAAGGGCATCAGCCGCGAGGTGATTCCCTATTCGGTCGACGCGCTGAACGATGCCGCAGCGGAGAAGAGCGGCATCATCACCGAGCGCGCGCCCGGCCTCGAGCTCTATCTCGATCCCGCGGTGGTGAAGTCAGGCGACGCCGCACGTGTGCGCTCGCTGCTGGAAAGCGCGCTGGCCTCGCTGAAGCCGGCGTGAGGCGTGCGTCGTTCCGATCGAGAGAGTGTGCCGCGTGGCACCCCTCTCCCTAACCCTCCCCCGCAAGGGGGGAGGGAACGCACCTGTGCGCGTGGCTGCTTCAAGGTGACGATAGTTGGCTTTGAGCTGTGAGCCCGGCTCTCGCCGCTCGGCACACTGCGCTCCCTCCCCCCTTGCGGGGGAGGGCGGGGGAGAGGGGCAGCCAGGCAAAAAGTGCGCCTGAGCAGGCTAGCGCGCCGCGCCTTCCGTGAACGCCGTCTCGATCACCTCGCCGAAGAGTTGCCAGGAGCGGCCGTCAAACTGGACCAGCCGCATCTGCTTGATCGGCAGATAGCTGTTGGGCGAGGTGCTCATCCTGATGTTGGGCAGCGCAACGGAGGGCTGATAACTCTTGAGCGAAGCCGCTTGACGCATGATGTTCTCGCGCGAGAGGTCGTCGCCACATTGCTTCAGCACCTTGGTCAGCGCCTCGGCTGCGGCGTAGCCAAAGACTGCGGCGCTGTTGTTCGTGCTTTCGATCTGATGGTACCGGTCCATGAAGGCGAACCAGTCCTTCATGGCGGGATCGTCTTTCCATGCGGGATCGCTCGGATCCTTCAGGAAGGCGGCCGAGATCACGCCGGCCGAGTTTTCCAGGCCCGCCGGCGCCATCGCATTGGCGATCGAGGCGGAGGCATCGTTCACGATGAAGACCGGACGCCATTTGAGCGACGCCGCCAGCTTGATCACCTTGGACGCCGTCGACGGCACGCCGAGAAAGACGAAGATATCGGCGCCCGCGCGCTTCAGGATCGAGACGTGCCCTTCGAGATGCTCGTCGTTGATGTCGAAGGCGATGTCGACGAGGACGAGCCGGTTGAGGTCGCCGAGACCTTCCTGGATGCCCTTGTAGAGCATGCGCCCGAACTGGTCGTTCTGCCAGAGCACCACGATCTTCTTCCTGGGATAATAGGCCTGGATGTAGTTGGCGTAGATGCGCCCCTCCGACCGGAACGATGGCTGCCAGCCCATGGTCCAGGGAAACGCCTTGGCCTGGCTCAGCTCCTCGTCGCCAGAGGCGAGGAAAAGCTGCGGGATCTTCTTCTCGTTCAGATACCGGCGCGTGGCGAGATTCCCGGGCGTGCCGAACGAGCCGAACATGAGATGGACGTCGTCCTGCTCCACCAGATTGCGGGTCAGCTCCAGTGCGGCCGCCGGATCGGAATTGTCGTCGCGGGTGATGAAGCGGATCTTGCGTCCGTTGATGCCGCCGCGCGCATTGATCATGTCGAAATAGGCGGCCTCCGCCGTCCCGATCGCGCCGAATTCCGAGAGCGGCCCCGAATACGGCATGACATTGCCGATGCGGATTTCGTTGTCGCTTGCGGATTGGTCTGCGTGTTGCTGCGACATCGCGCCGAGCGAGGCGAACGCGACCACGAAAACGAGCGCCATCCTGCCGACGATGCGCATGTCCGACACCTTGATGTTGGCCCCACATGGAAATCGGCTCAACCGGTCGAGCCCGCTTGATCTAGGTCAAGCGTTTGTCAATCGTATGGCTCGACGGTTCGTTTTCGAAGCGGCGTACTTGTCGTCCTCGAAATGGCAGGCGTGCTGACGCGCCGATGTCTTGGCGAACTCGGGGTTGCGCTCGGCGGGTTCGGTTTGGCAATCGACCGATGAAAAATGAATCGACCTGTGTAAGATCACGTTCGGGATAGCAGGCCTTAATTTGGATGGTGGTCAATATTGACCAGTGGCAGCAGAGCTCATGGTTCCATGATGGTCCATCACCGCCCCCATCCGCATCCATCGGTGACTGAGAGTATCGTGCTCCCGCCGGATCCAGGCGAGTCCCATGACCATTCAGCGACCACCTTGTCCTAAATGCCAGACAACAACGATGCTGGCGCGCATCACGCCCGGCCCCGCCGGTTTTGACATTCGTACCTTCGAATGTCCCGCTTGCAATTTCGTCGATCAGATCGCGGTCGAACTGGTCGACCCGATGAGATCGGCCAAAACCCTGGCTTGGTTTCAGAGCGAATTGCGGGCGCCCACGTAGGGGCGCGCGACCCGGAACGATCGAGCGCCGGAAGCCCAGAGGCGGGCGTTGGTCGAGAAGAGCCGATTGCAGCGCTCCGCTTGCGAAAGACGCACGACCAATTCTTTCAAGCCCACGCGAATTGTCTGCAATAAGATCTGCCAAGAGCCGCATTTTGCCGATACAGGCAATGGTCCGTGCTACCGTTCAGCCGACAAGTTGACAAGGCGCAGCTTGGCCGCTTGTGCAGTCGCGGACGAAGGTGTCGGCGTTGTCTTCTCAAAGTCCGCGAGAATGCTGGCGCTGAGCTCCGAGGCGGGGACCGGCCGGCCGAAGAAGAACCCCTGGGCCTGATCACCGTCGGCCGATTCGAGAAAAGCCGCCTGGTTGGCGGTTTCGACGCCTTCGACCGTCACTCGCATGTGCAACTCGCGTCCGAGCGCGATGATCGCTTTCACCACCGTCCCGACCTGACAATGGGAGCCGTCGAGACCCTGTATGAAGCTTCGATCGATCTTGATCTTGTCGAACGGAAAGCGCCACAGATAGCTGAAGCTCGAATAGCCGGCCCCGAAATCGTCCATCACGATCGCTACGCCCATCGCCTTGAGCGTCAGGAGCTGCGCCATGATCGTTTCGGTGTTGCCGAGCAGCAGGCTTTCGGTGATCTCCAATTCGAGCCGGTGCGCCGCGAGGCCCGCCTCTTTCAGTGCGGCGGCGACGATGCCGCTGATGCTGCCCGCCACGAACTGCGTGGGCGACAGGTTCACTGCAACGGTCAGGTGCTCCGGCCAGGTCGCGGCGGTGCGGCATGCCTCCCGCAATACCCACGCCCCGATCTGGTCGATAAGCCGCAACTCCTCGGCGACGGGAATGAAGGTCAATGGCGGAATGAGCGTTCCGTCCGCCGCGGGCAAACGGATCAGCGCTTCGAAGCCGGCAAGGCGGCGCTGAGACATTTCGAAGAGCGGCTGGTAATGCAGTTCGAAGCGATCATTCAGCACCGCCTCGCGGATTGTCCTCTCGAGCTCGATTCGCGCTTGCAACGCAGTATCCATCTCGGGCAGGAAAAATCGGATGCAATTGCGTCCCGCTGCCTTGGCCGCGTACAGCGCCAGATCGGCGCTCTTGAGCAACTGCTCCGCGGTGGTGGCTTGCTCCGGCGCCAGGGCCACGCCGATGCTGGCGGTGGTGAGGATCTCGTGCTGCTTGAACTTCACCGGAGCATTTACAGCGGTGGCAAGATGGCGCGCAAACGACTCGGCCTGCGTCCTGCCGGCGACGTCATACTGCACGACGACGAATTCGTCCCCGCCGAGCCGGGCCACCACGTCGTCGATCCGGACCGTTGCGCGCAGACGCTCCGCGATGGTCTTGAGCAGAAAATCGCCGCCGTCATGACCAAGCGTATCGTTGACCTCCTTGAAGCGGTCGACGTCGATGAAGTGCACTGCAAGGCTGCCGCCCCGCTTCGRCAGGTGAGCGAGAGCTCTCTCCAGTTTTTCGATCAGATGGGGACGATTGGTCAGTCCGGTCAACGCGTCATGGTGGGCGAGGAATCGGATGCGTCGGTCAGCCTGTTTCACCTTTGTTTCGCGATACCACGCAATCGCGGGAATGGAGAAGGCGAGGCCCGACAGCAGGCAAAGGAATACGGCCGCCGTCAGGAACGTATTGTGGACATTCTTGCGTTGCTCGGTTTCATCGACGTAGGCCGCAACGACCGCGGTGAGGCGACCATCGGTCTGGACCGGGACATAGGCGCGGGCGAAGAATGCCGGTCGGTCGGGCGAACTTCCCTCCCTGACGTCGACGATCGGACGACCGTCAACCACTGATCGCGCCGCATCGGGGCTGTATTCGGACAAGTCGACGAGCGCGATCTTTTCGCGGGTCGAAACGAGCTGGGAGTAGCCATTACGGTTGAATATTTCGTAGTGAAAGACCTCGCCGGAATTTCGCGCCGACAGAAAGAACCTTAGACTCGCGGCTGAAGGCTGCTCGCCGCCGGCGATCTGCTCAAGATCGGTGACGCTGGCCGCCAGGAAACTCGCCCAGCTGCGTGCGGTCGACATCGCATCTTGGCGGAGAAGATGATCGGTCGTGATCTTCAGGGTCATCCCGGTACCCGTCAACAGAATGGCGAGCGCAGCGACGATGGTGACGATGTTTCGCTGAGGCCAGATGTTGGCGAGCGACGGCATCCGCGGCTACCGAGTCGATCGCATTTTCGTGAGCTCGGTCCGGACCGTTTTCAGCAGTTCGGCATTGCGCTCACTTTTTGAAGCCCAATCATTGGCAATGGCTGCGAACACGGCATTTGCCGCATCGAGGTCCGACGACGAGGGCATGATCACTTGGCGCTTCGGATCGGATTTCAGTTCCCGCATAATGCCGTTTTCCACCGCTTCGTAGGTATCCATGAAGCGCGCGGCAGCCCACTCACCACTGTATTTGAGGATGATCGCCTGGGCCAATTCGGGCAGCCGATCGAACGTTTTCCGGTTCATCAAAACCATCAATGGCGCGCCGCTGATTCCAAGAAGGTAATGATAAGTTGCAACGCGTTTGATGCCATAGTCGACCAATGGAGACGGTGGCACGAGCGCGCCATCGATGCTGCCGTTGCCGATGGCTTCCGAGATCTTGGTGACCGCCAGAAACACGGGCTGCGCTCCGAGTTTTTCCAGCGCGGCCGCTTCGCCGGGATTGTTGACGCGAATTCTCTTGCCCTTCAAATCATTCAGCGACGTGATCGGGATCTTGCTGTGGATCGTCTCCGGTTCGGTGACGTAGGCGCCGATCACGGTGTAGTCATCGTATCCTTGCAAAGCGTTGGCGGCCACGAGCCGGGTGAACACGGCAACGGACTCCCGCATGCTCGTAAACAGACCGGGCATCTCGATGATTGCATTGTCTGCGAACCGGTTGCGCGTCAGGCCTGTCACGACGTAGGCGATGTCGGCCGTACCATCGAGCACGAGCTGGGGCTGCTCAGCCGGATCCTTGCCGAGCACGCCGCTGAAATAGGTTTCGATTTCAATCAGGCCTCTTGCTTCGGTGTTGACCGCGTCGACAAATGGTCTGACCGCGGCGAGATAGCTCGTCGAGCGGTCGGAACTAGGGAAGGCCAGTTTGAGCTTGACCGGTTCGGCGGCCGACGCCGAAATCAACACAACAGAGATCACCGCGCATCGTGCCAGCAACTTGAGCATCGGTTTTCCGTTCGTGGCGGCGGCGCGTCACACGGTTATGCGAAACGCCGAATTCCTTGGTCTCCAGCGAACCCCCATAGATAGAAATGCCCCAGATAACTCTCCTAGATAGCATGCGGCGGTCCGGGCGGCGACCAAATCGCGAATCGTGGTTTGAGGCGTGCTAACGCCGGCGAGACAATTGTCTGGGAGGCGCCAATGCGATTTGGCTTACGTCAGCAGCTCGTGCCCGTGCGGCGGACGTTATCGGCGCGCCGCTCGCAACCGCCCTTACGGCAGTCCCCGCGCCTCGAGCTGATGCACCAGCAGCAGCGTCGGCTCGGCGAGGCTGTCGCCGGAGCCGTCGAGGCCGAAGGCGGCGGCAATGCCGTCGCGGCTGCGCAGGATGGTGCCGCGCGGACAATGGCCGGCGCCGCAGAGCGTCTTCTTCAGGGTCTCGCCCTGTGCCACCACCCCGGCGGAATCGTCCGCGGCCCAGGCCAGCACGATCGGCACGTCGACATTGAGGATGCCGGGGAAGACCGAGCGCTTGTCGTACTGGGTGGCGTCGCCGCCGAGATAGGCCTTCACGCTGTCGCTGGCGTCCTTGCCCGCACGGTAGATCCCGGACACCAGCACGACGCCCGCGACGTCGGCGCGGTCGGTCTGGAGCTCGGGATGCGCCAGCAGGGTGGCGACGTGAAAGGCGCCGGCGCCATAACCGACCGCGACGATCTCGCGGGCGTCGCCATTGAACAGGTCGATATTGCCGTGGACCCAGGACAGCGCCGCCGCCACGTCGGTCGCCCCGACGGGCCAGCTCGCTGCCGGCGCGAGGCGATAGCTGACGCGCACCCCGATCATGTCGTTGCGCGCGGCAAAGCACATGGCCTGGTCCTGGATCTGGCGCGACAGCTCCGGCGCCGCATGGTCGCCGGTAAAGGTGTCGCCCGCCACGAACAGCAGCACCGGCCGCGGCGTATCCGCCTTGGTCGCGCTGGTGGCGACATCGAGCACATTGGCCTCGCTCTCGCCGTAGCGCAGGCCGCGCGCGAAGGTGACCTGCTCGCAGAGCCGCGCGGTGCCCCCGGCGGTGGTGTCGTTGTCGGTGAGCCCGACGCGGACCAGCTCGGGCGGCGCAGTCAGCCGGGCCGGAACCGGACCATGCGCGGAGGCTGTCGAGACGGTCAGAACAAGCAAAAATGCGAGATAATTCTTCATGATGGTGCCGGGCCTTGCGCGCTCATATTGGCTCGCTGTCGGGGCCTGTCTTTTCAATTCGCCTTATTAGTTGGCTGGTCTTGAGGCGATTTGACGGCACCTTCGGCTCTCAATTCCCCGGCTCGAATGTGCAATCCGCGCCGCTGCCGTCCTTCCGCCTGATCGCGTTGGGGTCGATCGTGCAGCTCAGCTTGGCGAGGCTCTCGAAATTCGATCCCGCCGCGCCGTCGGGCGGAACGCCGGCCAGCGCTTCGGTGGCGAAGATCTCGTTGGCGGTGGAGCCGTTCACCGTCTTCACCTTCTTGCCGAAGGTCACCTCGCAATTGCGAACGGTGATGTCGACATTGCCGGTGCGGCAGACGATCCGGTCGGCCGTCACCACGATCGCCTTCTTGTAGGGAATGTCGGCATTGGCGGCGAACAGCATCGCCACCGCCTTCTTCTCGGCGCCGGTGAGGTTCGGCGACAGCGGCGCGATGACGCCCGCGAGCGCCAGCGCCGTCGCGCCCGAGACCTTTGCGGGCGTGGCCGCGGAGGCGCCGGCGAGGTGGGACGTGGCGGCAAGAACAAGGGCGCAGGATAGGAT
>NZ_JBFUES010000006.1:0-24966 GCF_056403875.1 Bradyrhizobium sp. P2_E8 | reverse complement strand
GTCTGCACCCGCGGCTCGCCGCCGAGCTCGACCAGGCGCTTGGTCATGTCCGGCTCCTTCAACAGCGTGTTGATCTCATCGTTGAGCTTGGCGATGATTTCCTTCGGCGTGTTCCTCGGCGCACCCATGCCGAACAGCGCGCTCGCCTCGTAGTCCTTCACGGTCTCGCCGATCGCCGGCACGTCGGGCAGTTGCGGCGAACGCTGCGCGGTGGTGACGCCGATCGCACGCAGGCTGCCCGAACGGATGTGCTGGATGATCGAGGGCATGTTGTCGAAGATCACCTGTACCTGACCGCCGATCATGTCGGTGATCGCGAGCGCCGCGCCGCGATAGGGCACGTGCTGCATCTTGCAGCCGGTCATCGCCATGAACATCTCGCCGGACAGATGCACCGAGGTGCCGTTGCCCGACGAGGCCATGTTGACCTTGCCGGGATTGGCCTTCACGTATTCGATGAACTCGGCGACGGTCTTGGCCGGCACGTCCTTGTTGACGGTCAACACGTTCGGCACGCGCTGGAACGAGGCGACCGGCGCGATGTCGCGCACGAAGTTGAACTTCAGATTGGTGTAGAGCGAGGCGTTGATGTAGTTGGCCGGATTGACCAGCTGAAGCGTGTAACCGTCGGGCTCGGCGTTGATCACGGATTCGGTGCCGATATTGTTGCCGGCGCCCGGCTTGTTCTCGATCACGAATTGCTGGCCGAGCTTTTCCGACAGCCGCTGGCCGATCAGCCGCGCCAGGATGTCGGTGGCCCCGCCCGGCGGATAGCCGACCACCCATTTCACCGGGCGAGCCGGATAGTCGGCGGCAAGCGCCTTCGACAGCGGGCTGGCTGCAAGAGGAGTGGCGGCAAGCAGGCCCAGCGCGGTACGGCGAGTGATCATCTCAAGGGTTCTCCCAAGTGTTGTTCTTGAAGGCCGGATATCTTGAAAGTGGCGTCGATGCGGTTGTAACAAAGCTTGCCGCAGGCGGATAGTGTGCGGGGCGCATCACGACGAAAGGATAAGGCATGCCGGTCAAGGTTCACGCCCTCGATCATCTCGTGATCAACGTCGCCGACGTCGCGGTGACTGCGGAGTGGTACCGCAAGATTCTCGGCATGGAAGTCAAAGTGTTCGACCCCGGTGGCGGCAAAGCGCCGCGGACTTCCCTTCAATTCGGTAACCAGAAGATCAACGTTCGGCCGCGCGATGCCGACAAGATCGAGTGGTTCACCGCCGACCACCAGACCGCCGGCAGCGAGGATCTGTGCTTTCTCACCTCCGCCTCGCCCGACGAGGTCGTGGCGCATTTGCAGGCACACGGCGTCGCGATCGAGGAAGGCCCGGTTCCCAAGCAAGGCGCCCGCGGCACGCTGCGCTCGGTCTATTGCCGGGATCCGGACGGCAGCCTGATCGAGATCTCGTCGTACGAGGATTGAGGCGCCTCGCGCTACATCCGATGCTGGACGAGGTGCCGCGCGAGATCAGGCTGGTCGACGACATGCCGCGCTCGACGCTGGAGAAGGTGGCGAAGGCGGAGCTGAGGAAGATGGTGGGATGATCTTGTAGGGTGGGTTAGCCCCGCGCTGCGCGAAGCGCAGTCGCTCGGCGTAACCCACCTCTTTGGTTTCCGCGGAGACAGAAGTGGTGGGTTACGCTGCGCTAACCCACCCTACGGCACCGGCGTCAGAACGCCCCCAGCGCCACCGGGCGGAACGCCTGCAACAGCTGCTGGTCGAGCTTGCCGCCCATGCCTTCCATCATCGTGAAGGCGCGGGAGTGGGTGAAGGGCATGCGGTAGGCGCGCTTCTCCACCAGCGCGGCGTAGATGTCGACGATCGTGGTCAGCCGCACGATGTCGCTGATCTGGTTCGACGACAGGGCGTTGGGATAACCGCTGCCGTCGAGGAATTCGTGGTGATGCAGCACCACATCGAGCATCTCCGGCGGGAAGCCGCCTTGCGCGGCCAGCGCGTCATAGCCGCGGCGCGGATGCTGGCGGACCTCGTCCATCTCCTCGTCGGTGAGCTTGCCGGGCTTGTCGAGCAGCGCGGAGGGAACGAAGGCCTTGCCGACGTCGTGCAGCAGCGCGGCGCGGGTCAGGCGGCGCTGGTCGTCCTCGCGCATGCCGAGATGCTGCGCGAAGGCGACCGCAAAGCCGGTGACGAACAGGCAGTGGCGATAGCTGCCGACATGGTGGCAGCCGACCGTGGTGAGCCACTCGCGCAGCGAGGAGTGCTTCATCGCCTTCAGGATCTTGCTTTCGGCGGCGATGACGTCGTCGAAGGTCAGGGGCACGCCGAGCGGCAGCTTCTCGAACATCTTGGCGAGTACCGCGTGCGCCGCCTCGACGCCGCGGTTGAGCGTCTTGCCGCGATCGGTCGCGTCATAGCTGGCGGTGTCGGGAAACGCGGCACGGATGCGCTGCAGAATGGCGTCGGGCTGAAGCGGCCGCGAGATCGTGTCGGTGGCGCCGAGCGCCCAGGCCTGCATGGTGCCGTGGTGCAGGGCATCGGCGAGCACGAACAGCCGCGGCATCGAACGATAGGCATCGCCGCGCAGCTTGTTGCGCACCCGCTGCACGCTCTCGGGCGAGCGCAGATTGATATCGACCACGAGGCCGGAGAGATCGCGCGAGGGCGTCTCGGGGATGTCCTGGGTCGTCACCGTCGAGACGTCGCCGACCGCCTTCAAGATGCTGGCAAGCTCGGTGCTCTCGTCGCTCCGGTCGGAGGCGAGAAGAAGCCGGCGTTTGGCGGCGGGTTTGGCTGACGCGTTCATGACTTCCCCAAGAGCGCTGGACCGAGGGCACGGGACTGGATCTGGCCTCAGCCTAAGCCCGATCAGGTTCTCCGGCCCTTAAGAGGCGTGCTCAATGGAACCTTCCGGGATTGCGCGCAATTTGACGGATTTCGGTTCCCATGACGGGTCCCGATCAAAACGGCGAAAACAACCCCATGCACAGTAGAACGGGCCTTGATGACAAAGGGGAATTTCGGGCGCGCTGTCCGTCCCCGCCCCCGCCGTCAGCGCCCGGCTTGACCGGGCGATCCAGTACTCCGAGACGGCTGTGTGAATCGATAGGCCGCGGCGTACTGGATGCCCCGCCCCCGTGCGCAATTGCGCACCAGGCGGGGCATGACGGTGAGATTGTGGAGGCGTTCTCCCAAAACAAATCCGCCGGAGGTTGCCCTCCGGCGGATTTTCTCTGGCAGCCTTCGACCGGCCTTACGCCTTCATCGCGCCCTTCACGGCTTCGGCCGTGATCGGCAACGCCCGCACGCGGGCGCCGCTGGCGTTGAAGATGGCGTTGCCGATGGCGGGAGYGACCACCGTCACGGCGGGCTCGCCGACGCCGGTGGCTTTCTCGCCGTTGGCGATCACGGCGACCGCGACCTCGGGCACCTGGCTCATGCGCAAGGGCGTGTAGCTGTCGAAATTGGTCTGCTCGATGCCACCGTCCTTGAGCGTCGCCTTCTCGTACATCGCCAGCGACAGGCCCCACAACGCCGCACCCTCGACCTGGGCACGGATGTTGTCGGGATGCACCTGGGTGCCGACGTCGGTTGCGACCGTGAGCTTCTTCACGGTCACCTCGCCCGACGGCGCCACCGCGACGTGGGCGACGCACGCCGTCCAGCTTGCGGTCGCGCGCTCCTGCGACGAGAYGCAGGCGACGCCCATGCCCTCGCCTTTCGGCAGTTGCTTGGTGCCGTAGCCGGACAGTCCCATCGCGGCGAGCAGCGTGTTGCGCAGCCGCTGCGCGCCGCCGTCGTTCTTGCCCTTGCCGTCGAGCAGCCCGATGCGGAACTGCGCCGGGTCCTTGCCGGTCGCAGCCGCGATCTCGTCGATCATGCTTTCGACCGCCCAGAAGGTCCAGCCGGGCGCCACCGAGCGGAGCTGCCCGGACGGCGTCGCGTTGTGCGCGAGCTCGTTCTTGATCGCGCGCACATAATGGTTCGGCACGGTGTAGAAGAAGTCGGCCCCGTTCACCGTGAAGGAGTCGAGCGGACCCTTCTTGTCGACCGATGGCGTCAGGAAATCGGGGATTCCCCAGCGCGCGGTCGGCCAGGCCGAGACCACGTCGTGRCTGAGCGCGACGAGCTTGCCGTCGCCGTCCACGCCGGCCTTGACCTTTTGGTAGGTGAGCGGACGCGAGAAATCCATCGTCATGTCGTTCTCGCGCGTGTAGATCACCTTCACCGGCTTGCCGATGGCCTTCGCCGCCTGCACCGCCGGCACCATCATGTCGGCATCGAGCCTGCGGCCGAAGCCGCCACCGAGCCACATCTGGTGCATCACCACGAACTTCGGATCGATCCCGGCGGCGCCTGCCGCAATCGCGCCGGAGCGCGTCGCGAATTGGTTGCCGGAATAGATGTGCAGGATGTCGCCCTTGAACTCCGCGGTGGCGTTCATCGGCTCCATCGGCGCGTGAATGTTGATGCTGGTGGTGTACTCCGCCTCCAGCACCTTGGCCGCCGACCCGAACGCGGCCGAGGGATCGCCATCCTTGACGAAGAACTGGCCGGAATCCTCTAACTTCTGAAGCCGCTTGGCTTCGTCGAGCAGCGACTCGCTCGAGACCTTCGCGTTCGGACCGCCGTCATAGGCGATCTTCAGCGCCGCAGCGGCCTTCTTGGCGTTGGCGTAGGTGGTGGCGACCGCGACGACCCAGCCCGACGTCGTGCCGGTCTTGTCGGCGAGGGTGACGGCCTTGATGAAGCCCGGCACCTTCTTCGCAGCCGAGTCGTCGACCGACTTCACCGTGGCGCCGAAGCGCACCGGCGGCGTCACCACCGCGCCATAGGCCATGCCCGGCAGCATCACGTCGATGCCGTATTTGGCCGTGCCGTTGGTCTTGGAGGGGATGTCGAGCTGCGGCACCGACACGCCGATCATGGTGTATTGATCCGACGTCTTCAGCTTGATCGCCTTCAGCTCGTCCGGCGTGAAGGTCTTGGTCGCCTTGCCGCTCTTGACCAATTCGGCGAACGACATCTGCTTTTTCGACTTCGGATGCACGATCATGGAATCGCGCACCACGAGTTCCGACGCCGGCACGCCCATCACGGCGGCCGCGCCTTCCGTCAACGCCATGCGGCCCGCGGCGCCTGCGCGGCTCATGGCGTCAAAGTTCATCATGGTCGACCAGCTGCCGCCGGTGATCTGCGCGCCCAGCACGGGATCGTTGAACCTCGGATCGTTGGAGGCGAGCTGCACGCGCATATCGCTCCATTTCGCCCCCAATTCCTCGCAGACGATCTGCGCCATGGTGGAGGCGATGTGCTGGCCCATGTCGGCCTTGCCGCAGGTCACGGTGACGAGACCGTCAGGCGAGATCGCATACCAGACGCTCGGCTCGAAAGTGGCGGGCGCGGCGGCCGATGCCGGATCGATGCCGGGCACGCCGGCATAGCCGAGCACGAGGCCGGTCGCGGCGGTGCCGACGAGGAATGAGCGGCGGCTGAGATCGGTCGTCTCAGGGGCGACGTCGTTCACGTGCTTATTCATGTGGGCCTCCGCTCGTTGCCCGCGGCGGATGCGGTGCGCATCTCGGTAGCTGCGCGCGTGATCGCCTTCTGGATCCGCGAATAGGTCATGCAACGGCAGAGATTGCCGTCCATATGTGCGACGACCTCCTCCTTGGTCGGATTGGGATTCTTCGCGAGCAGCGAGGCTGCCTGCATGATCTGCCCGGACTGGCAGTAGCCGCATTGCGGAACCTGCTCGGCGATCCATGCCTTCTGGAGCGGATGATCGCCCTTGGCGGATAGGCCTTCGATGGTGGTGATCTTCTTGCCGGCGACGTCGCCGACCATGGTCTGGCACGAGCGCACGGCTTCGCCGTTGACATGCACGGTGCAGGCACCGCACAGGCCGGCACCGCAGCCGAACTTGGTGCCGGTCATCTGCAATTGCTCGCGGATTGCCCAGAGGAGCGGCGTGTCGTTCGCCGCATCCACGGACAGACTCCGCCCGTTGATGGTGAGAGTTGGCATAGGCGTCTTCCCCTGCCGGTGCATGAAGCCGCTTACGGCGGCAACTTGTAGCGGACGCCCACCGGACTGGCGTCAGCCTTGGCCGCAAGAATGATCGGGTTCAGGCGCGGAGGCARATGCAAATTGGAATCGCTCGAAATTATCGCGGCAGCTCAGTGTTGTGCGTTGCGACAACGGCACCCGGCGCGGCGACTGGACGCAACAGAGAAGACGTCGCACATGCGTGCCATCGCGTTCAGACAGTTTCTTCCAGGTAACCCATCGGGCTAGGATCGACGCGAAAACAACAACCAACATAAAGAGGCGGGAGACATGCCAAGGATCGATCGGGACGGCGTCGGGATCTACTACGAAGTTCACGGCGACGGGCCGCCGCTGCTGCTTACTCACGGCTACTCATCGACCTCGGCGATGTGGCATGAACAGGTCGATGCGCTCGCGAAGGACCACAAGCTTGTCTTGTGGGACATGCGTGGCCACGGCCAGTCCGACTATCCTGATGACCCCAAGGCCTACAGCGAAGCACTCACGGTCGGCGACATGGCGGCGATCCTCGATGCCATCGGTGCCAAGCGCGCGATCATCGGCGGGCTGTCGCTCGGCGGCTACATGTCGCTGGCCTTCACGCGTGCCTATCCGCAACGCGTCCGCGCGCTGCTGATCATCGACACCGGTCCGGGCTTCAAGAAGGACGATGCGCGCGAGGCCTGGAACGCACGGGCGCTTGCCACCGCCGACAGGCTCGATCGCGAAGGTCTCGACGTGTTGAAGGCGGCGACGCGCGAGCGCGCCACGGCGAGCCATCGCAATGCCAAGGGGCTGGCGCTTGCCGCACGCGGCATGCTGACCCAGCGCGATGCGCGGGTGATCGAGCTCTTGCCCGACATCAAAGTGCCCTGCCTGATCGTGGTCGGCGCCGACGACACGCCGTTCCTAGCCGCATCCGACTACATGACGGCCAAGATCCCAGGCGCACAAAAGGTCGTGATCCCCGCCGCCGGACACGCCGTCAACATCGATCAGCCCAAGGCATTTGTTGACGCGGTGCTGCCTTTCCTGAAGAACTTGCCGCAATAGGCCGGCCTGACGAGGACTTGAGGCGATGAAGCGAGCGATGTTGGTTGCGGGCGTCATGGCGACACTTTTCCCGGCGTCGGTGCAGGCCGAGCCGTTCGGCACCATGCCGCCGCGCCAGCCCTTCGTCGCGACCATGTCGAACAACACGCCGCTCGCCTTCGGCATGGACGCCGAGCAGACCGCACGCGCTTTGGGCCAGCCGCTGCAATATGTGCGGGGTCGTCCCGGCAACGAGATCTACCTCGCGCTTCGCAACCTCGGCGGCAGCGGGCTGATCCCCTACCGCCACCGCCTGTTCCTGCAATTCCGTCATGGACGGCTGGCAGGTTGGAAGGAGGATTACGGCGAGAACTGGATGTGGGAGTGAGAGCGGCCACCTCACTCTATCCCCTCATCCTGAGGAGCTTGCGAAGCAAGCGTCTCGAAGGATGAAGGCCCCGCTGAAGCGTCTCGGCCTCTATCCTTCGAGACGCGCGCAATGGCGCGCTCCTCAGGATGAGGAGAGAGATTAGAGTTTGTAGTAACCAAGAAGGACAACCCGCGTGGGACAAGACATCAAACTGACCGCCTCCGACAATTTCCAGCTCGGCGCCTATCGCGCTGATCCCGCAGGCAGCCCCAAGGGCGCGGTGGTGGTGATCCAGGAGATCTTCGGGGTCAATCATCATATCCGCTCGGTCTGCGATCGGCTCGCCGGGGAAGGCTATGTCGCGATCGCGCCGTCGATCTTCGACCGCACCTCGCCGAACTTCCAGTCGGGCTACACGCCCGATGAGATCGCCGAAGCGCGCAAGTTCGTAGCCAATCCCGACTGGGAGGCGATGYTGCGCGACACGCAAGCCGCGATCGATGCGGTCAGAAGCGTCGGCCCGGTCGGCATCATCGGCTTTTGCCTCGGCGGCAGCGTCGCCTTCGTCGCGGCGACGCGGCTGAGCGGCCTCAAGGCCGCGATCGGCTATTACGGCGGCGCGATCGTGCGCTTTGCCGAGGAGACGCCGAAGGTGCCGACGCAACTGCATTTCGGCGAGAAGGATGCCGGCATCCCCCTGACCGACGTCGAAACCGTCAAGGCAAAACGGCCGGACGTGGAGGTCTTCATCTATCCGGGTGCCCAGCACGGCTTCCATTGCGACGAGCGCGCGAGCTACGACAAGGCGAGCGCCGACATCGCCTGGCCGCGCAGCATGGCGTTTTTCGCGAAACATATGACGAAGTAGCGCGCGCGACTTTCTTCTCCGTCATTCCGGGATGCGCCGCGAAGCGGTACAGGCCCGGAATCCATTCCTCCACAAGCGCTGGCGCACGATGGATTCCAGGCTCGCGCTACGCGCGCCCCGGAATAACGAGAGAGGAGAGACGGCGCCGCTCCTCGAGCGGGAATCGGGTGGGCGCGACCTGACGCCCGGCGGTAGGGTTGGCCAATCAAGCCAACACACGCCGGGAGAAACGTCATGCAGCGCGCCAACACGAACCTCGTCATCCGCAATCCCTTCGGCACGATGGACGTCCCGGGCCCGGACGATTCAGAAGTCATGGACTATGCCGCGACCGCAACGCTCGCCGGCGATGGCGCCGACGTCAATGCGGGGCATTGGGCGTCCATTCCGACATCGATCGACCCACTCGAGGGCATCTGGGCCAGTCGCTGGAACGGCGGTGCCGATCCGACCATTGCTGGCGATACGCCCGAGACATGGAAGCAGGGCCGCGCGGAAATTCGCGTCGTGGGCGATCGGGTCTATCTCCGCTTCGACTGGGACAATGGCCGCCGGCACGGGCTGATCGACACTGCACGCGAGGACGCGGGCCGCCTCGTCGGCAAATACATCAACCTGACCAATCCTGCGATCACGCGGCCGTGGATCGGGCGCGTGGTCGATGCGACACGCATCGACGGATGTTTTCCGAACGGGCGGCTGGATTTCAGGAGATAGGTCGCGAGGTCGCCGACATCATCTTCCCTGTCATTCCGGGATGCGCCGCGCAGCGGTGCAGGCCCGGAATCCATCGTGCGTCGGAAATGGTGGAGGAATGGATTCCGGGCTCGCGACTTCGTCGCGCCCCGGAATGACGAAAGAGAGAGAGCTAGAACCAGCGCTCGCCGACGAACACGGTGTCGCCCGGAGCCAACGGCGTGCCGAGCGGAACCACGGCGCGCATGGCGCCGCCGGCTTCGGTGTGCGTCACGGTGACGACGTCGCGCTTGGCGCGGGGCGAGAAGCCGCCGGCGATCGCGACGGCGCTCTCGACCGTCATGTTCGGCACGTAAGGATATTGGCCGGGCGCTGTGACTTCGCCGAGAATGAAGAACGGGCGATAGGCTTCGATCTCGACGGCAACCGAAGGCTCGCGGATGTAGCCGTTGCGCAGGCGCGCGGCGATTTCACCGGCGAGACCCGCCGTGGTGCGGCCACGCGCCGGCACCGCGCCGATCAGCGGCATGGTGATGGAACCGCCGGCATCGATCGCGTAGCTGTTGGTGAGACCTTCCTGGCCGTAGACCACGACGCGCAGCTTGTCGCCGGCATCGAGATGGTAGGAGGCGTCATAGCGGGCCGGCGCGGCGTAACCGACCGGCATCGGCGCAGGCGCGGAGGCAAAGGAATTGCGCAGCGCGCCGATGGCGCCGCCACTGTCAGCGACGACAACCGGCTGCGGTGCGTTGTAGGGCTGGCCATAGGCCATGGAATCGAGATCGGCGCGCGGCTGCATCACCGCGACGGGACCGGCGGTCTGCATGCAGCCGCCAAGGGCAAGCGCGGCGGACGCTGCCAGGGACGCTGCCAAGATCGACCATCGAAACGCGCGTGCAACCGGCACCGGACCTATCCCTCGAAACGAGACGGCTCCAGTGATGCACCGGTTATGGTTAATAAAGCGTTGAACGGGGCTTGGGGTCGCGACGATGCGGACGCGGTGGCAGCCGTACACTCCGTCATACCCGGGCTCGTCCCGCCTGCGCGGCCGAAGCCGCTCCGGCGAGGCGAAGGCCCGGGCATCCACGATTTTTTCTTGCGGCACCAAGAACGTGGATGGCCGGGACATAGGCGAGCGAAGCGACGCCCTCCTTCGGACGGCTATGCCCGGCCATGAGGAGTCTGTAGTTAGCCTACGCGCTCACGCCGACGCCGATCGGGCAGGACACGCCGGTGCCGCCGAGACCGCAATAGCCGGCGGGATTCTTGGCCAGATATTGCTGATGATAGTCCTCGGCGAAATAGAATGCGCCGGCGGGCGCGATCTCGGTGGTGATGGCACCGAGGCCCTTGGCTGCGAGCGCCTTCTGATAGAGCGCCTTCGACTCATCGGCCGCTTTCCTCTGCGCATCCGAGCAAGTGTAGATCGCGCTTCGGTACTGCGTGCCGACGTCATTGCCCTGGCGCATGCCCTGCGTCGGGTTGTGGCTCTCCCAGAACGTCTTCAAGAGCTTCTCGTAGGAGATCTTCTTCGGATCGAACACGACCAGCACCACTTCGGTGTGGCCGGTGCGTCCCGAACAGGTCTCCTCGTAGGTCGGATTCGGCGTGTGGCCGCCGGCATAGCCGACGGCGGTGGTGTAAACGCCATCGCCAAGCTCCCAGAACTTGCGCTCGGCGCCCCAGAAGCAGCCGAGCCCGAACACCGCCTGCTCGAGGCCGGCGGGATAAGGCGGCTGCAACTTGCTGCCGTTGACGAAATGGGTGGTCGCGGTCGGGATGGCCTGCGCACGGCCCGGCAGCGCCTCAGTTGCGCTCGGCAATGCGGTGGTCTTGCGCATGAACAGCATGGACGGATCTCCGAAGAACGAACTGTCCGTCGCGTGAGCCAACTCGAAAAACCAGGCGCTCAGGCGGCGTGCTCGCGATCAGGTGGGAATATAGGCATTTACGCGCGAAGGGGCAGCCCTGTTACGGCGCCCTGATGTGCGGCGTTCAGTCCCGCGAATAGCCGATCAGGGGCTTGCGCGGGCGGAACAGGATCATCAGCAGGATGCCGACAATGCCGAGGACGGCGAACACCGGCTGGTCCAGCACGAGGCGGATCACCGAGGTCCAGAGCCAGGGCGCCTTGGCCTCGACCCAGGTCCGGAACGCCGACTGGCTGGCCTGATTGATGTCGTTCCAGAACTGGCCGAACCGGGTGAATTTGAGGGTCTGGTCGGCCACCCAGCGGGCGCCGTCATAGACCATGAAAATGAACCCGCCGGCGAGCAGCAACAGCCCAATCAGTCGGAAAAAGCCGCGGATCATGCCTCACCTTATATGGTCGTCCGATCGGCGGACCTAAAGAAACGCCGCCAGCCAATAGCCGCAAGGCGGCAGAAATTCAACCTCTTCAGGGCGTTACGGCACCCATCCGGGCCGCCCGGGGCCGGTTTTCCAAGCCTTGAAAGCGTTGACGGTGCCAAAGACCCTCTCTATAAGGGCGCCAACTGGCGGCGGGCGCAATCCTGCCGCCGCTGTTCTTTGAGCAGTTGCAGGCTCTTTGAGGCCTCGTGTTCCGGGAACAGCCTTGAACCGAACACCCTAAATCCGAGCGTCGATTACGCGGTCAAGCAAGCCGGCGCTACCCGACCAAGACGCGACCGGTACCCGCAAAGGACATTGAGACCATGGCCAATACCACCTCCGCCAAGAAAGCGACGCGCAAGATCGCCCGCCGCACCGCCGTCAACAAGTCGCGCCGCACCCAGATGCGTGGCGCCGTGCGCAACGTCGAGGAAGCGATCAAGACCGGCGACCGCGCCGCCGCCGTGAAGGCGCTGGCCAATGCCGAGCCCGCCTTGATGCGCGCCGCCCAGCGCAACATCATTCACAAGAACAATGCCAGCCGCAAAGTCTCGCGGCTCACCGCGCAGATCGCCAAGCTCGCCAAGTAAGTTCGCGAAGTAGGTTCGCGAACCAGGTTCGCCAAGCGATCTGGTTGCAATCATTCGATCGGTTGATCCGCTCGACATCGCGCTCGTCAATCAGCCCGGCCTCGCGCCGGGCTTTTTGCTGCCTGTCATATTCACGCAAGCAGTCGCGCGCCGCACCAATCTTCGATTGGAGGATTTGCATCTCCGCACTATGATGCCTTCCGTAATTTTACCTGCAGTCTTGTTTGCGGGCGATATTGCAACAGCGGAAACTTTCAGTGCAGTGCGAAAAACCCTTGCGAGGCAAGGCTAACTCGCATCTGCACGCGCCAAGTTCTGCACACCGTAGTTTCACCGGAATGCATCTCGCGGTGGAGTTACCCTGTGAAACGAGACTCAAAAAACGATGTCTCGCTAATCACTTATCGACATAGCGATCACAAGCATTTGGAAAATTCGTTTGCWCGTCGTGCGCGTGACGCTTTTGTAAAAAATTTTTGGCGGTGACGGGGATTTGTCACATGACGCGGTGCATTTTCGATTCTGTGCACGAATCCAAAAACTTGCTCACGAGCCTGTGCACAAGTCGCGCGCGGCGTTAACGCTGGTCAAGTTTTTTGATGCCTCAAGTGTGAATCAATTTCGTTGCGAGTCTTTCCGCTTAGTGTATTCCTTAAGTCGTTCGCGGCGCCCACGATCTTGAGACCAGCGCGGTTTTGGAAACGGGGCGAGCGTGCAAATCGGCGGCGGTGTGCACGTTGGCGACGCTTCAACAAGCGATTGTCGGTTCGAAACCCATAGCAACATGGGAATGGTAGTTCTTTGTCTGAATGTCTCCAAGCGAGATCCAAGCGCAAACGAGAGACATCTTGAACTACCAACGACAGGCGTGATTGGCGAAGCCGGGCGAACGAACAGTGCAGACGGGCAGGACATCGGCGACTTTGGCCGCGGGTGTCTTCAGGACACGCAGGACCTTGCCGTGAGCAATCACGGCAGGACGGGGAGGTATCATGTCTTACGGACAGAACGCGGTATTGAAACAAGTTTTCCATTCCAATGATGCCGTTCTAAATCCGTCGGACATCCAGCCTCCCGCGTGTGACGGAGCGCCGAGTACGCGCTGACCTCGCGACCCCTCCATCTCTGACATCGCTGATCGGACGCGGCGTTCTCGCCGAACGGTCGAGCCATGCCTGACGATGGACTCGCTTTGAGGTCGCGCCATGCCAGGACCCCTATGGCAGGAACCCTGCATGGCGCTCACAACGCAACTATATCTCTCAAGAGAAGTTTTTGACGATGAACACATCGGAACAGGATCGCTGGTCACGCGTGAAGAGTCGGCTGCGCTCGAACGTGGGCGAAGACGTCTATACGAGCTGGTTTGCGCGCATGGATCTCGAAGACGTGCAGGATGAGAGCGTGCGGCTCTCGGTTCCCACGCGCTTCCTGAAGAGCTGGATCCAGGCCCATTATGCCGAGCGCGTGCTGTCGTGCTGGCAGGCCGAGATGCCGGAAGTGCATCGCATCGATCTCACTGTTCGCTCCGCGGTGCGCCCGGTCGTGCAGCCGAAGGAAGCCCCGGTGGCGGTCGAAACACGCCGTGCGCCCGCGCCGGAGCTGCGCTCGACCGCGACCGCGCCGGTCTCCGCCAATCATGACGCGCTCGGCGGCTCGCCGCTCGATCCGCGCCTGACCTTTGCGAGCTTCGTCGTCGGCCGCTCCAACACGCTGGCCCATGCGGCCGCGCGTCAGGTCGCCGAGGGGCGCCGCGGCGATCCCGTCATGTTCAACCCGCTCTACATCCATGCCGGCGTCGGTCTCGGCAAGACGCATCTGCTTCAGGCGGTGACCTGGGCCGGCAATTCCGGCAACGAGCGCAAGGTGCTGTATCTCACGGCCGAGAAATTCATGTACGGCTTCGTCGCCGCGCTGAAGACGCAGACGGCGCTCGCCTTCAAGGAAGCGCTGCGCGGCATCGACGTGCTGGTGATCGACGATCTCCAGTTCCTCCAGGGCAAGTCGACGCAGGCGGAGTTCTGTCACACGCTGAACGCGCTGATCGACGCCGGCCGCCAGGTCGTGATCGCGGCCGACCGTCCGCCGTCCGACCTCGAAAGCCTCGACGACCGCGTGCGCTCGCGGCTGGCCGGCGGCCTCGTGGTCGAGATGGGCTCGCTCGGCGAGGAGCTGCGCCACGGCATCCTCAAGTCGCGCGTCGCCGCCGCCCGCGCCCATCATGCGACGTTCGACGTGCCGGAGGAGGTGCTGCATTATCTCGCCCGCACCATCACCCATAACGGCCGCGACCTCGAAGGCGCGATCAACCGGCTGCTGGCGCACTCCAAGCTCAACAACCAGCCGGTGACGCTGGAGATGGCCGAGCGCGAGGTGCGCGACCTGGTCCGGCCGCAGGAGCCGAAGCGGATCAAGATCGAGGACATCCAGCGCGTGGTGGCGCGGCAGTATAATGTCAGCCGCTCCGACCTCTTGTCCTCGCGCCGCACCGCCAACGTGGTCCGCCCGCGCCAGGTGGCGATGTACCTCGCCAAGACGCTGACCCTGCGCTCGCTGCCCGAAATCGGCCGCCGCTTCGGCGGACGCGACCACACCACGGTGCTGCACGCCGTGCGCAAGATCGAGGCGCTGGTCTCCAAGGACACCGCGCTGTCGGAGGAAGTCGAGTCGCTGAAGCGCCAGCTTCAGGAATAAACGCCTAGGCTTCTCCTGCCATTCTCCCGCCGCCCCGGCCAAGCCAGGGCGGCGGCTTCGTTTTTGCCTGTAAATCGTGGGGAACTGGCCCCCGATCCCTTGAATCCGGGGGCCATCCGCGCCACCTTGCGCGACCCTGACGGCTTTGGTCATATCGGCTGGAGACCCCGGCCTGTCGGGGTCTTCGGTGCCGCGGCGCGCTTTTCGGCCGCCCGGCTTTTCAACGTGGGTTTCCTTGGGGATCGGGCGAGTAGTGCAATGAAGGTTACGGTCGAACGCGCGCAACTCCTGAAATCGCTGGGCCATGTCCACCGCGTCGTCGAGCGCCRCAACACGATTCCGATCCTCGGCAACGTGCTGGTCCGGGCCGAGAACGCGAAATTGTCGCTGAAGGCGACCGACCTCGACCTCGAGGTGACGGAAACGCTGCCCGCGGAAACCGCGACCGCCGGCTCCACCACCGTGCCGGCGCACATGTTCTACGACATTGTGCGCAAGCTGCCGGACGGCTCCCAGATCGTGCTCGAGGCCGACGGCGACCGCGCCGTGCTAGCGATCCGCGCCGGCCGCTCGCGCTTCACGCTGCAGACGCTGCCGGAGAATGATTTCCCGGATCTGGCCGCCGGCGACATGTCGCATTCGTTCTCGCTCGCCGCCAAGGACGTCAAGCGGCTGATCGACCGCACCCAGTTCGCGATCTCGACCGAGGAGACGCGCTATTACCTCAACGGCATCTATCTGCACGCCGCCGGCACCGCCAAGGCCGCCACCCTGCGCGGCGTGGCCACCGACGGCCACCGCCTCGCCCAGCTCGACCTGGTCCAGCCCAAGGGCGCGGACGGCATGCCCGGCGTGATCGTGCCGCGCAAGACGGTCGGCGAGGTGCAGCGCCTGATCGAGGACACCGAAGCCGAGATGACGATCGAGCTATCGCAGGCCAAGATCCGCTTTACGATCGGTAACGTCGTGCTGACCTCGAAACTGATCGACGGCACCTTCCCCGACTACGGCCGCGTCATCCCGCAAGGCAATGACAAGGAGCTCGTCGTCGACAAGAAGGATTTCGAGAACGCGGTCGACCGCGTCTCCACGATCTCGAGCGAGCGCGGCCGCGCGGTGAAGCTGTCGCTGTCGCCGGGCAAGCTGGTGCTGTCGGTGACCAACCCGGATTCCGGCAGCGCGACCGAAGAGCTCGAGGTCGAATACGCCTCCGACGCCCTCGATATCGGCTTCAACTCCCGCTACCTGCTCGACATCGCCGCCCAGATCGAAGGCGAGGTCGCGACCCTCAGGCTCGCCGACCCCGGCTCGCCCACCCTGGTCCAGGACCGCGACGACAAGAGCGCGCTGTATGTGCTGATGCCGATGCGGGTGTGAGGATATTTTCCCTCTCGTCATGGCCGGGCTTGACCCGGCCATCCATCAAACAAGATGACCTATTGGGTGTACATCCTCGCCAGCAAGCCCGGTGGAACACTTTACATCGGCGTCACGAACAATTTGGTCCGGCGCATCTACGAACATCGCGAGGGCCTGGCAGATGGCTTCACCAAGCGTTACGGGGTGAAAACGCTGGTCTATTTCGAAGCGCACGACACGATCGCCGCTGCTCTTCAGCGCGAAAAGAACATGAAGCACTGGTCCCGCGAGTGGAAGATCGATCTGATCGTGAAGAGCAACCCCGCGTGGCAAGACCTATATGATGAGATTGCCCGCTGACGCGGGCGATGGATTGCCGGGTCAAGCCCGGCAATGACGAGTTAAAATGACCCCCTCCCGCATTCATCGCCTGACGCTGACGCATTTTCGCAATTATCGGGCGGCGGGGCTCGAGACGGCGGCTGACATGGTGGCGCTGGTCGGGCCGAACGGGGCGGGCAAGACCAACTGCATCGAGGCGATCTCGTTTCTCTCGCCGGGACGCGGCCTGCGGCGTGCGACGCTGGAGGACGTTGCCGACAATCAGGGCGACGGCTCCTGGGCAGTGTCGGCGCAGGTCGAAGGCGCCTTGGGCCTCGCCACGCTCGGCACCGGCATCGACGCACCGCGGGCAGATAGCCCGGTGAGCCGGCGCTGCCGCATCGACCGCGAGCCGGTCAATTCGGCGAACGCCTTCGGCGACCACATCCGCATGGTGTGGCTGACGCCGGCGATGGACGGGCTGTTCATGGGCGCGGCCTCCGAGCGACGGCGCTTCTTCGACCGCCTGGTGCTGGCGATCGACAGCGAGCATTCCAGCCGCATCTCCGCACTCGAACGCTCCCTGCGCTCGCGCAACCGCCTGCTCGAGACGCGCAATTACGACGACCATTGGTGCGACGCGATCGAGCGCGAGACCGCCGAGCTTGCGGTCGCGGTCGCCGCGACGCGCGGCCAGACCGCCGCAAGGCTGACCGGCATGCTCAATGCGCGTGCGCAGGCCTCCGCCTTCCCGTCGGCGCAGATCGCGCTCGACGGCTGGATGGAGAACGCGCTGCTTCAGGAGACCGCGACGTCAGTCGAGGACCGCTACCGCCAGATCCTGCGCGACAACCGTCCGCGCGACGCCATCGCCGGCCGCACCACCGACGGCCCGCATTTGACCGATCTCCAGGTCGTCTACGCGCCGAAAGGCATGCCGGCGCGCGATGCCTCGACCGGCGAGCAGAAGGCGCTGCTGATCGGCCTCGTGCTGGCGCACGCGACGCTGGTCGCCGAGATGACCGGCATCGTGCCGCTGCTGCTGCTCGACGAGGTCGTCGCCCATCTCGATCCGAACCGCCGCGCCGCGCTGTTCGACGAGCTGAAGAAGCTCGGCGCGCAGGTCTGGCTGACCGGCGCGGACCCGGCCGCCTTCGCCGAGATCGGCGCCGGAGGCGAGGTCTTTGACGTCGAGAGCGGATGCGTCTCCGCCCGGCGCTAGTACGCCATTGAACCCGACGATTTCCGGCCGCGACTAGCTGTCAGAGGCCGCTCCGAGGGTGTCGCGGCGGTTATTGAGCGATGACATGAATCGCAATCTCTTGGAGAGCGARATGCGGACGGTAAGGCCCGGGGCGCAGGTCCCGGCACACTGGCGGGCGGTTGCGTGCGGCCTCGTGCTGCTCGCAAGCTGCATGCTCGCGGCAGGCGCCGGCGCGGGGCTGCCGCACCTGACGGCGCTGTTTTCGGCCGAGCTCACGCCCGATCCCGCCACCAGGCTGCCCGCGCCGACCCGCTACAGCTACCGAGGCATCCACACCACCGTCGTGCAGGGCGTTGAGACGCCGCTTCGCACCAAGTTAGAGGCCACCGTGCCCGCCGAGCTCGGCAACGTCCTCGCCTTCTACCGCACCGAGCTCGGAAAGCTCGGCTGGCAGGAACAGCACGATGGCGCGGTGGTCTCCGCCGATCACGTCCAGCTCGCTTTCGTCTCCCCGCTCGGACCCGGCATGCTGGCGCTCGACCGCAAGGACAGCGGCACCACGATCAACCTCGTGCAGAAGAACGCATCCGTCGCGACCAACGCGAACGTCATGCCCGAGCCCGGCCAGGCGAAGCTGGTGTTCGCCAACATCAGCGAGACGGACGCCACGCTCACGATCAACGACCGGACCATCAAGCGCGCCGCCGGCGCCTATGCGGTGTCGCTGGATCTGCAGCCCGGCAGATATTCCTACGAGGTGAGCGTGCCCGGCCATCCAGCCACCACGAATATCCTCAACTTCGCCGCCGGCGATACCTGGGAGCTCACGGTCGGGCGTGACGGAGAGGCATGGTCGCCGCTCCTGCTGTACTGAGCCCTGTTGAACCTCGCGGGTTCCTGCCGCGACTAGTCGTCTGAGGCCGCGCCGACGGTGTCGCAGCCTGCCATTGCGCCGGGGATGAAGACCCGCGCGAAATCCAGGAGTTTTGGCGATGTCGATCATCAAGCGCGGGACGCAGGTCCCGGCACGCTGGCGGCTGCTTGCATGCGGCCTTCTGCTCATGGCGAGCGCGTCTCTGCCCGCACGCGCCGACGATGGCATTGTCGACGTTCACGCGCTGCCGCAACTCGAGGGTGCGGTGGAAGACACCTCGCGCCCCGATCCCTACCGCGTGGAATATCGCATGCCGACGCCGCAGGCGGTGACTTCACCGGCGGTGCGAAAGCTCCTGAGCGCCGACGGATGGGTGCCCTACGTGCTGCCGCTGGAGGAGAAGAGCACCACGCTGAAATTCAAGAAGGGACGGCAGGGCCTTTCCGTTCATTTCACGCAGGCCCTCGGCCGGCCCGACCAGTCCGTGGTCTACTACACGACCGACCGGGTCTATTCGAACGTGCCGTTTCCCGAAGGCGCGAGCGACCTCGTGTTCGACGGCACGAGGCCCTATCTCGGCTGCATCGCGCCCGGCGCGCTCGATGCGACCTCGGATTTCTTCACGAAGGAAATGGCGGCGATCGGCTGGCGGAAGCTCACACCTGAGACGGCCGCGCGCTGGGCGAACGCCGATCTCGGCGACGCCGTCCCGAACGGCGTGCGCGTCTTCTACGAGCATCCCGATGGCGACACGACGCAGTTCTACAAGCAGAAGCCGGTGATGCTGACGCTGACCCGCCGCGACGACGGCAGGACCAATGTCGAGATCAGGGTGGCGCCGTTCGTGCTGCCCCAGGAGCTCCAGGCCGACGATGACATTGCCGGCCTGCCGCGACCCAAGCCGACCAAGACCGCCAGGGGATTGGGCAGCGCGACGTCTGCCAAGCACGAAATGTCGGCCGCCGTGATGGCCGATCTGCCCGCGGTGCTCGCCTTCTACCATCGCGAGCTCGCCGCGCGCGGCTGGCAGGAGAATGGCAATGCGCCGCTCGCCGCCGGCGACGAGGTGGCGATCAAGGTCTCCTCGGCGGAGGAAACCGGCGTGCTGCGGCTCGGCCGCAAATATGATTTCACCATGGTCAGCCTGACCGCGCAGTTGACGGAAGCGGCCCTCGCCGCGCGCGCCAGGGCCAAGAAGGAAGCCGACGAGAAATTCTTCAAGGACGCGGAGACTGCGGCCAGGCAGGTCATCGCCGCCGACGAAGCGAGGCGCAAAGTGCAGGCGGCCGCGCTGTCCGACACGCCGCTGAATGCGCTCGCCGACAGCAAGACGCCGGTGCCGGTGCCCGAAAACGCCGAAGGCGTGAAATTCGCGGGCGACGACGGCCGCCTCGAATTCTCCTCCACCTCCAGCGTGAAGGCGCTGACCGCGTTCTACCGCGCCGCGCTGAAGCCCGCAGGCTGGAAGGAGCAGCCCTCCGTCATCAACCAGCCCAACATGGCGGTGATGGAGTTCTCGAAAGGCGGCAAGTCGATCTCGATGACCGTGATGCAAATGGGCCCGAAAGTGAATGTCAGCGCCAACGGATCGGGCCTCAGGATGGCCGCCGCCAATCCTGCCTCCAAGGGCGGCCCGGTGAGCAGCGATCCGGCTGGCGCGCAGGCCAAAGCGTCCGGCCCGCTGGAAGCGGATCCGGAATCCGCGCTGCCCGTGCCGAAGCAGCACAGTTCGACCTCACTTGGCACGGCAAAACTACCTGGAATCGAGGTGCCGTTCCGCCGCGAGCTCGAAGCCAGCGTGCCGGCCGAGCTCAGCGACGTGCTGGCGTTCTATCGCAGCGAGCTGGCAAAACTCGGCTGGCAGGAGAAGTCGGATGGCGCAGTCGTCGCCGCCGACCATGTGCAGCTCGCCTTCACGTCTCCGCAGGGACCGGCCGTGTTGAAGCTTGCCCGGGCCAAGAGCGAGACGTCGATCAAACTGATGCAGAAGAACCCGGATGCCGCGACCAAGGCGGACATCATGCCAAAGCCCGGCCAGGCAAAGTTGCTGCTTGGCAATATGGGCAACCAGGAAGCCGTGCTCACCATCAACAAGCAGACCATCAAGGTTGCAGCCGGCGCGGGCGGTCCGCAGTCGCCGAAGGGGCCCACACTCGATCTGCCGGCGGGCAAGTACCAGTACTCGCTGAAAATGGCGGGCCGCCCCGCCCGCAATGACACCATCGACATCGCCGCGGGCGATGCCTGGGGCCTGATGGTGGGGCCGACCGGCGAAGTGCTGCCGTTGCAGATGTACTGATCCACCGGGCCCCTGATGCGGAGAGCGAGCATGACGACGGCAAGGCGTGCGATGAGAGGTCCGGCACGGTGGCTGCTGCCGCTGTGCGGCCTCGCTCTCCTCGCGGGCGGCCTGGTCGCCGCAAGCGCCGGCAGATGGATGCCGCATCCATCACCGCAAACTTCAGCCGCACTCACACCGGCGGATCCCGACGCCGACATGCCGGTGCCGAAGCAACACAACTTCTCCAGCTCCAATACCACCCATGTGACCGGCATCGAAATCCCGCTGCGGGTCGGACTCGAAGCCCATGTGCAGGCCCAGCTCAGCGATGTGCTCGCCTTCTATCGCACGGAGCTTGCAAAGCGCGGCTGGGAGGAAAAGCCGGATGGCGCTGTGGTAGCCGCCGATCATGTGCAGCTCGCCTTCGCCTCCCCCAAGGGGCCGGCCACCCTGAAGCTTGGCCGCGCGAAGGACGAGACCATTGTCAGCTTGGCGCAGCGGAATACGGAGGCCGCGGCCAAGGCCAATTTCCTACCGATAGCAGGACAAGCGCGGCTGATATTCGGCTATCTTGCGCCCGATGTGGCTTCACTTGTGATCAACGATCAAACCATCAAGATCGCGGGCGGCGAAAATCATCCACAAACGCTGGATCTGCCGCCCGGCACCTATTCCTACGCGCTGCTCGTGTCGGGCTATCGGGTGCGCACCGATACCATCACCGTGGCCGCAGGCGAGGCTTGGTCCCTCACGTTGGACGGCGACAAGAAGCCGGATCAGATCTACTGAACGCAGGTGGCCTGTTCCGTGGCGCCACGGCGCCTGGGAACGCGCTTCTCCGCCCCGCAAAATCCACGCCTTTAAGGGGTGAAAAAGAGGCTCCGAATCGGGCTTTTTGCAGCGCCCAGAATCGGCCTTCGCAAGCCTTGAAAACCGGCCGAAAATCCCTATTTAGTCAAAGGGTTGCCGGAGGATACTTTGCGCTAGGCGCAATCCGTCTTTCATGGCACAAATAGCCTCACATCAGCGCCTTTTTGTGCGGCTGATTCGGGCGACATCTCGAAGGCCTCTCATGACAGAACCTGCTCGGCAGACGCCTGCCGAAAACGAGCCCTCAAATCCGAGCGATTACGGGGCGGAATCGATCCGCGTGCTCAAGGGTCTCGATGCCGTGCGCAAGCGCCCCGGCATGTATATCGGCGACACTGACGACGGCTCGGGCCTGCACCACATGGTGTACGAGGTTGTCGACAACGCGATCGACGAAGCGCTTGCCGGCCACGCCACGCGCGTCGATGTCGTGCTCAATGCCGACAATTCCGTCACCGTGCGCGACGACGGCCGCGGCATTCCCGTCGACATCCACAAGGGTGAAGGCATCTCGGCGGCCGAGGTCATCATGACCCAGCTCCATGCCGGCGGAAAGTTCGACCAGAACTCCTACAAGGTCTCCGGCGGCCTGCACGGCGTCGGCGTCTCCGTCGTGAATGCGCTGTCGAGCAAGCTCGGCCTGCGCATCTGGCGCGACAACAAGGAGCACTACATCGAGTTCGCCCATGGCGATGCGGTCGCACCGCTGGTGGTGGTCGGCGACGCGCCGGGCAAGCGCGGCACCGAGGTAACGTTCCTGGCCTCGGGCGAGACCTTCAAGAACATCGAATATGATTTCGCAACGCTCGAGCACCGCCTGCGCGAGCTCGCTTTCCTCAACTCCGGCGTCAACATCGCCCTCTCCGACATGCGCCACGCGGTCGAGAAGCGCGAGGAGATGCACTATTCCGGCGGCGTCGAGGAATTCGTCAAATATCTCGACCGCAACAAGAAGGCGATCGTGCCGGCGCCGATCATGGTGCGCGCGGAAGCCAACGGCATCGGCGTCGAGGCGGCGCTGTGGTGGAACGACAGCTACCACGAGAACGTGCTGTGCTTCACCAACAACATTCCGCAGCGCGACGGCGGCACCCATCTCGCCGGTTTCCGCGGCGCGCTGACGCGCCAGGTCAACGGCTATGCCGAGTCCAACGCGAAGAAGGAAAAGATCGCGCTGACCGGCGACGATTGCCGCGAAGGCCTCACCGCCGTTTTGTCGGTGAAGGTGCCCGATCCGAAGTTCTCGTCGCAGACCAAGGACAAGCTGGTGTCCTCGGAAGTGCGTCCCGTGGTCGAGAACGTGCTCAACGAGGCGCTCCAGGCCTGGTTCGAGGAGCACCCTAGCGAAGCCAAGATGATCGTCGGCAAGGTGATCCAGGCCGCGGCCGCCCGCGAAGCCGCGCGAAAGGCGCGCGAGCTGACGCGCAAGAGCCCGCTCTCGGTCTCCTCGCTGCCCGGCAAGCTCGCCGACTGCCAGGAAAAGGATCCGGCCAAGTCCGAGCTCTTCATCGTCGAGGGTGACTCGGCAGGCGGCAGCGCCAAGCAGGGCCGCAACCGCGAATTCCAGGCGGTGCTGCCGCTGCGCGGCAAGATCCTCAACGTGGAACGCGTGCGTCCCGACAAGATGCTGGGAAGCGAGCAGATCGGCACGCTGATCACGGCGCTCGGCACCGGCATCAGCGACGAGTTCTCGATCGACAAGCTGCGCTATCACAAGATCATCGTGATGACGGACGCCGACGTCGACGGCGCCCACATCCGCACGCTGTTGCTGACCTTCTTCTACCGGCAGATGCGCGACATCATCGACGGCGGCTATCTCTACATCGCCCAGCCGCCGCTCTATAAGGTCTCCAGAGGCAAGTCCGAGCAGTATCTGAAGGACGAGCGGGCGCTGGAAGACTATCTGATCGACGCCGGCCTCGACGACTGCGTGTACATTCCCGGCACCGGCGGCGACCGCACCGGCCGCGATCTCCGCTCGCTGGTCGACGACGCCCGCGCCGTCCGCAGCATCCTGCGCAACCTGCACAGCCGCTATAACCGCAGGGTCGTCGAGCAGGCGGCCATCACGGGCGTGCTGAACAAGTCGATCTACGGCGATCCCGAGAAGGCCGCCGCAGCCGCCCAGTACATCGCGAGCCGGCTGGACAGCCAGGCCGAGGAGGTCGAACGCGGCTGGGTCGGGCAATACGTCGAAGGCCAGGGCTTCCTGCTCGAGCGCACGGTGCGCGGCGTCAAGGAAGCCGCTGTTATCGACGATGCCTTCCTCGGCTCGGCCGAGGCCCGCAAGCTCGACGAGTACACGCCGAAACTCCAGGACGTTTATGCCCGCTCCGGCAAGCTGCGGCGCAAGGACAGCGAGCAGATGGTCCACGGCCCGTCCGACCTGTTCGAGGCGGTGACCGAGGCCGGCCGCAAGGGCATCTCGCTCCAGCGCTACAAAGGTCTCGGCGAGATGAACCCGGAGCAGCTCTGGGAGACGACGCTCGACACCGAGGCGCGCTCGCTGCTCCAGGTGAAGGTCAAGGAGGTCGACGAGGCCGACGACATCTTCACCAAACTGATGGGCGACGTGGTCGAGCCGCGCCGCGACTTCATCCAGGAACATTCGCTGAGCGCGACGATCGATATCTGAGGGGGACGGCTTTGGACGGTCGTCATGCCCGGGCTTGTCCCGGGCATCCACGTTCTACGTGCGACGCTGCAAGGCGTGGATGGCCGGGACATAGGCGAGCGGAAGCGACGCTTCGGACGGCTATGGCCGGCCAAGACGATGTGGATGCACACGGGCTGAACCTCGCCACCCGCCATCGCGACGAAACGGCATGAACCCGCAAGGCCATTCCGGCCGGGAAGTGTCGTGCCATGACCAGCTCTGCGACCGCAAGTTCTGCCGTGCCATCTCGCCGGCTCGGCGTAATCGGCAGCATCGTCGGCGTGCTGGCGCTGATCGCGGCCGTTTTGCCGCACTGGCTCGTGCCCGTGATCTATCCGCCGCCGCCGGCGGACCAGGTCATCGTCGACACCGGGCACCGCCTCAAGGACCGCCTGATCGCGCGCGTCAAGGGCACCGAGTATCACGCCCCGCCCCGCGAGAAATCGACGGGCAGCCAGCTCAGGGAGGCATCCTCGATCGGTGCGATCTCGCTCGGCCTGCTCGCGATCCTGCTCGCCGTCCTCGCGCTGGTGTTTCGCGAGGAGAGGCTGCTGGCGGGCGTGGCGGCCGCGCTCGGGACCGGCGCCATCGCCATCGAGATATCCTTCCTGGCCATGGGCGTGCTGATGCTGATCGTGATCCTTTATGTGGTGGCGAATATCATCGGCTTGTTCTAAACGCCCGGTCCAGCGGGCCTCTTCGGGGGCCATGAGCGGCTCTCCGCCGCGACAAGTGCAGTATTGCTACCCTGCTCAATTCTCGGTAGTTTCCGCTTCCGAA
>NZ_JBFUES010000005.1:0-25091 GCF_056403875.1 Bradyrhizobium sp. P2_E8 | reverse complement strand
TCCTTGAACCGACACGGGGTTATGACCATATTGCTGACCAAGGGGCGCCGCTTCCGGGCCCTGAAATGCCAAAGTCGCTTCGAGAGGACTTTGTAAACTATGTCTCGTGTTCCCACGTTATCCAGTCCGTTCCTTCTGGGCTTCGACGAGATCGAGCGCGTGCTCGATCGGGTCGTCAAAGGCGCCGACGGTTACCCTCCCTACAATATCGAGAGGTGCGACCGGTCGGACGGCCAGCCCGAGCGTTTGCGCATCACGCTGGCGGTCGCCGGATTCACCCGCGACCAACTCGATGTAACCATTGAGGAAAACCAGCTCGTGATCCGCGGGCGGCAGCAGGACGACAAGGCCCGGCAATACATCCATCGCGGCATCGCCGCGCGCCACTTCCAGCGCACCTTCGTGCTGGCGGAGGGGATGCTCGTGCTGGGAGCGGATCTGAAGAACGGGCTGTTGTCGGTCGATCTTGCCCGGCCTGAACCGGAGAGGATCGTTAAGACAATCGCTATCAATGAGCACGAATAATGGAACGAGTAGCGGACTCGACCGCTTAGTTTCTGTGAAGGAGTCGAGACCATGAGTGAAGGTCACGTTGCGTTCGAATACGAAGCCAAGAACGTCTCTCCGGAGACGCTGGCAACCCTCGGCGAAGGCCATATCGCCTATGTGAAGCAGATCCGCTCCGAAGACGTTCCGGGCCTGTTTCCCGAGGCTCCGAAGATTGCGCCGGGCCTCAAGCTCTTCGCACTCCACGCCGCCGACGGCACGCCGATCATGCTGACCGACAGCCGCGAAGCCGCAGTCGCCAATGCCTGGAGCAACGAGTTGCAGGCGGTGAGCGTGCACTGAGCGTACGCGCGCGCAGTCGTTGCGCGGTTGACGAATTCAAATACGCGGGCATGCCTCGAGGCGGCCCGCGTTTTTTTTTGCGCCCGCCAGATGACGAGCCCTCGCGCGATGAGGGTGTGTCTTCCTGAAGCTGTCGCTTCAGCTCCCGACATGCTGCTTCATCCCCGAAACCGGACAAAGAAACCCGGCCGCGGCACGTCAGCTAAAGGCCAACAGACGACACTGCAGGCGTTGTTTGATATGAGCACGCCGATGAAGATGAGCTAGGGTTGATCGTATGTTCCGCGAACTGCTGCGCGACGTTCTTCATTTGCTGATGTTTGCTGACTTCGGATGCGCTGTCGTAGTTTTCGCTCTTGGAGTCGGGACCGCGTTCTTCAGAGCCGGCGAGTGGTGGGATCGGCGCGGCAGCCTGTTCTCACTCCGGCACCCTCACCCTAGCCAGTTCTCAAGGGAGTACTACGCTTCGTGGCGCAGATCAGTATGGCTGGGCGTTGCATTCCTAGCGTTGGTGGCCATAGGGGCATTCTTGATATGGCTCGACATGCTTATCGCAGCTTAGGCAGGATGCAGACAGGCCTACACATATCAAGGTTGCCTGTGGCCGCTCGTCCTCGCAGTTGAGCTTGGGCGTTCCGCCGCACGTTGTATCGGCGCCTGAGGTCCGCAATGGGTCAAAAGCGACGGTCAGCGCAAGGCCCCGTTGCGTCGGGTCTTCCCCAAAATAGCGGAAGTGCTGGTGGCTCCTGCGGCATTCAGCTTCGGGCCAATTCCGGACCTCGGTGACCAGGGTCAACTTCCGCAATCAGCCCCGGCGCAGACAATCGAAACGTCACGAAAGTAACGGTTGCAATAAAGCGCAATCGCGGTAGTCGCCCTCAACAGCCGCTTTTTGCCAGGATTATTCCAATAGATCCTTTGCCATAAGAACACTGTCGTAGTAGCGACCGTCTTGCTTTAGTGCGTTCTTCTCCACGCCGTACTCCAGAAAGCCCAGCCTCGCGTACAGGTTTCGTGCTTGCTCGTTGTCCCGCACGACGGAGAGTTGGATGAGCTCAACCTGTTCACGTGCGAGATCACATATCGCTTCAACTAGCCGGCGACCGACCGAGGCCTTCCTTGCGCCAGGTCGAACGTACATTCCCCAAAGTATGCCTTTGTGCGCACTTTTCTGGCCCTGCTGGACAGCGAAGCCGGCAACGGCGACCAGCTCTGCGTTACGGAACGCGCCGAGCATTGTAGAAGCGCCGAGCCGATCCGAGAACCAACTCAGAGGTTGTGCATTTTCGACCTCGAAAGTACTACCGAACGCTTCCGGGTTAGCCTGGAGGGCCTCCAGCCGAATGCCCCGATATAGGACGGCGTCGATTTGTACGAGGCGGCGTATCTCAATGCGGTCGGCGCTCATCATTCGTCCTTGGCAGCCGGAATAAGGAAAGGCTCAACAAAGCCATTCCTTACATGTCGAACAAAATAAAACCATTTGTTCTGCGACATCATGTTTTGGCGAGACCGGCTTGTGGCCGGGGACGACGTCAGCTTCGGGTCACGAGCCGCAATACCTGCGGTGAGCAAATCAAGTCGGCTCTGCCTCCGACAACAAACCTCAGCAAGACCTCCTACAATTGTCACGACGGGCCAATAACAGACACCGACAATATGTGACGTTTCTTGTTCGGCGATAGCATTTGCCGGGGCCTCACGCTCTATGCGTAGGTTGAGAGCTGAGGGGCTGTAAAAGGATCACGCAGAACGCCTGCGCGTGATGAAGCAACCTTCACGAGAACTTGAGATTATATCTACCTCAAGGGTAATGCCGCTATATTGAACGAGACGGCACGCCCGAGTACCCCTGATGTGCCAGCGACTAATTCAACCATCAGGGGAGGATCTCAGAATGCCCGACTTGTTGCGTGTAAAAACCACGGCTGGAAGCACCAAAACTTACGAAATTGGCAATCTGCCAACTGTGGTCACGATTGTCGGCATCATCGTCTCGTTAGGCAACCTAGCTGTCGCCCTGGATACCCATTTCCATTGGTTTAAATCGGTGGTGTTCTAAGTAGCCTAGAGACGACTAAGGGCTGTAAGTGGGCAACAAAATTGGTCGATCAAAAGAACCCCTCATCGGGCAACGCGGGGTTTCAAGGGGGATGCCTTGCCCTGTGTCGGCTACGGGTTCATTTGCAAACATTCCCGAACTAGCGACCCACGTCCGGTCCGCCCCTCGTAGCGGGCATAGCGTCCCCAGGCCAGGATTTGAAACCCAGCAGAGAGATTTAACGCCTGCGTTAAGTCGACGGGGTTGAGTCGGCACTTCGAAAGCGGACGTTATGTCTATGAGTACAAGGCTCAGTCGCCCGAGCGATCCGCCAGCCGCGCGCGGATGTCCGGCTTCAGCACCTTGCCGACCTTGGAGCGCGGCAGATCGTCCCAGACTTCGATCTGCTTGGGTGTCTTGACGCTGCCGATCCGCTGCTTGACGAAGGCCGCCAACGCCGTCGCATCGACGCTCTGGCCGGCGCGGGGCTGCACCACGGCGACAATCCGCTCACCCCATTTCTCGTCCGCCAGCCCGATCACGGCGCAATCCTGCACCGCCTCATGCGCCCGCAGCGCGTTCTCGACCTCGATCGAGTAGACGTTGAACCCGCCGGTGATGATCATGTCCTTGGCGCGATCGACGATATAGAGGTAGCCGTCGTCGTCGATGTAGCCGATGTCGCCTGTGTGGTRCCAGCCATGCGCGGAGGCCTCCGCCGTGGCCTCGGGATTTTTGTAATAGCCCTCCATCACCAGCGAGCCGCGGACCACGATCTCGCCGCGGGCGCCGGTCGGCAGCAGATTGCCGTCGCCATCCATGATGCCGGCCTGCACCAGCGGGCTGATCCGCCCGGCCGAGGCGAGACGCTCCATCGCGATCGTGCCGTCGGCATTGTAATGCTCGTGAGGTGCCATCATCGAGATCATCATCGGCGCTTCGGTCTGACCGAACAACTGCGCCATCGGCCCGATACGCTGGAGCGCCTCCGCAAGCCGCGCGGCCGAGATCGGCGCCGCGCCGTACCAGAAGCATTGCAGAGACCCGAGCTTCGCGGAGTCGAGCTTCGGATGATCGAGCAGCATGTAGATCACGGTCGGCGGCAGGAAGGTGTGCGTGACGCGGTAGCGCTCGATCAGATCGAGGAATTCGGCGATGTCGGGGTGATGCATGATCACGATGCGGCCGCCGAGCGCCATGATCGGGAAACACAGCACGCCGGCCGCGTGGGTCAGCGGCGCGAGCGCGAGATAGATCGGGCGGCCCTTGAAGGGATAGCCCATCAGCGTCAGTGCCGTCATGGCCTCGATGTTGCGGCCCGACAGCATGACCCCCTTCGGCTTGCCGGTGGTGCCGCCGGTGCCCGGAAGCATCGCGAGATCGTCGATCGTCTCGCGTTGATAGTGGTCGTCGGCGAGGCCGGCGAGCCAGCTGTCGAACGAAGGCGCGAAGGGTAACTCCGCATCGAGGCAGACGAGGGCGCGCAGCTTTGGCAGCTCCGCACGCACCGCCTCGACCATTGGCGCGAAGCTCGAATGAAACAGCAGCAGGCTGCAGTCGAATTGGTCGAGGATGATCCGGTTTTCGGCCGCCTCGTTGCGCGGATTGATCGGGCACCAGACCGAGCCGGCGCGGGAAATGCCGAACACGCAGGCAAACGCGACCGGATCGTTGCCGGAGAGGATTGCGACCTTCTCGCCGGCAGCAATTCCCGATCGCGCGAGCCCGCGCGCAAACCGGTAGCTCAGCCGCTGCACCTCGCCATAGCCGAGGTCGCGTCCATCCATGGTGAGGCACGGCGCGTCGGCGCCGAGCGAGGCACCTTTGTCGAGATAGTCGATGAAGCGCATGTTCGCTCCCGAAGCGGCAGCGGGTGACGCGGAGGACCGCGCCACCCAGATTGACCTAATCGTGCACGGTCAGAACAGGCTTGCTGACGAGCCCGAAGCTGCGCAATTGCCCGAGCAGCTCGTGATGGCCGAACGCCTGGCAGCCAGAGGCGAAGCCCACGCGCTTGGGTGGCTGCTGCAGCAGGTGCGCCGCGGCATAGGCCTGCAGCAAGCCGGTCTGCTTGTAGTTGCTGTTGCCGTAGATGATGCAGTGCGCGCGCCCCAACGGGCCGGAGGCATGCACCGAATCCAGCGACTTGTTGACGCGCGGGTTCTCGCGCGGCGGCATGGTGTTCATCACGCCGGCAGCGGTCTGCGCCAATGCGGCGTAGCGGTCGTCGGGGTTCATGTCCTTGGTCGCCTGCAGCGCGGCGGCGACGATCTGCGGCACGCCCAGCATCAGCGCGCGGTTGAAGACGCCGCCCAGCACCTTCACGTTGGCCACGCGCGGATCACGCTTGAACCACACCGGATGCGAGGTGCCGCCCCAGGGCAGCGCCAACGCCAGCTCGTGCTGGCCGGGGATGGCGAGGTTGTAGAGGCCGGCATCGGGCTGATGCTCGACGTACTTGTTCTGCTCCAGGTAGTAGGCCTTGGCCATCGCGGCGTTGACCAAAATGGTCTGCGTCGATGCGATGGTCGGGCTGCCACCCCAGAACACGGCGATATCAAGCGTGTCGAGGCCAGGCGTCTCCAGGCAGAGCTGAGCTGCGATCTCGCCGGTCGTGTACATCTGCGCGATGCCCGGCGCCAGCAGCAGGCCGGCATTGGCGAACTTCGTGCCCCACTCCTGCTCGAGCGTGATCAGCCAGTCCTGCTCGCCGGTGGTGTCGGTGTAGTGACACTTGGAAGCGAGGCAAGCCTGCACCACTTCGCCGCCGAACTTGGCGAAGGGACCCACGGTGTTGAGCACCACCGAGGCGCCGTTGAACAATTCAGTCAGCGCAGGCACGGTGTGCGGCACCTTGACCACCTCGTAGTCGGCGGTCTCGATGCCCGCGACATTCGACTTCATCGCGGCGTTGAGCTTCTCGTTGCTGCGGCCGGCGGCGATGAAGGGGATGTTGTATTCGCGTAAGTATTCACAGACCAGCCGGCCGGTATAGCCGGAAGCGCCATAGACGATGACGGGCTTCTTCTCGCTCATTGCGTTCCTCCGAAATGCTTGTTGTCGGCCTTGTCGTTACATGCCCATGCCGCCATCGACCGGCAGTCCGATGCCGGTGATGAAGCGCGCCTCGTTCGAGCACAGGAACACCGCGGCATCGCCAATGTCCGTGACCTCTGCGAGACGGCCGAGCGGGGTTTGCTCCACCACCGAGCCGACTGCGGCGTTGACGTCAGCCGCGAGCCCGACCTTGACGATGTCGTTGGCGAGCTGCATGCCCATGTCGGTCGGGATCAGGCCCGGATAGATGCAGTTGACGCGCACGCCGAAACCGAGCTTGCCGGCTTCCATCGCTCCGACCCGCGTCATGCGGTCGACCGCGGACTTCGTGCCGGAGTAGACCGCGATGCTCGGGAAGGCGATCGTTGCCGCAACCGAGGCGATGTTGACGACGGCGCCGCCCTTGCCTGCCGGCCCGCCGGGGCGCATGGCACGGAAGGCGTGCTTCATGCCGAGCACGGTGCCGACGATATTGACGTCGCACATCCGCCGCGCGTCCTCGGCCTTGACCTCGGAGATCAGCGACGTGATCTCGATGCCCGCATTGTTGATCAGAATGTCGTAGCCGCTGAGGGTTGCGACGGTCTTGGCAACCGCCCGCTCCCATTGAGCGTCGTCGGTGACGTCGAGCTGGACGAAGCCCGTGGCGACGTCTTCCTTCGCGATAGCGGCTGCGCTGGCGCGGCCGGTCTCTTCCAGGATGTCGGCGATCATGATCGAGGCGCCGGCTCGCGCCAATGCCTGCGCGATGGCCGCGCCGATCCCTCGGGCACCGCCGGTGACCAGGGCTTTCCTGCCTGCAAGGCTCTTCCCACTCATGACGCACTCCTCCGTTGCTGGTGATCGATTCGTGCTGCGCCAATCGGCGCGCACCAGGTCGATGGGCGCAGGCCTTTCGGCGGCACCCAGCGAAGCGTTCCTCCATGGTCGGACGTCTTGACGACTGTCCAAATTCTTGATGCGAAGCTCCGCCAGAATCTTGACACTTGTCAAGAACGAATTTGACAGTTGTCAAAGGAAGTGGTTGTGAGGGGATGGCGCATTCCGCGGTCGACGCGGTAGAAGTCCTTGAAAGAACGGGACTGAGGAAGGGACGAGATGGCGCGGCAGGTGACGGGGGCGGCCCGGCGTATGGCTGATGCGGCCGAGGTGCTGCGCGACGAGAAGTTCAACGCGCGGCGCATCGAGCTTGCCGAGGCCGCGCTCGAAACGCTTGGAGAGCTCGGCTTCGCACGCACCAGCCTGCGCGAAATCGCGCAGAACTCGGCATTCACGCACGGCGTGTTCCACTATTATTTCAGCGACAAGCTCGACCTGATCTGCTGCTGCGTCCGCCACTACAAGGCGAAGTGCGTGACGCGATATGACGAGGTCGTCGCGACAGCAACGAGCCGCGACGAACTGACGGAGGGGTTCCTCGCCAAGCTCGCGGCAACGCTGCAGAACGAAGCCCGGATGCACCGCCTTTGGTACGACCTGCGCTCGCAGGCGATGTTCGAGGCGGCGTTTCGCAAGGATGTACTCGAGATCGACAAGAGCCTGGAAGCGATGATCTGGCGCATCGCCTCCCGCTATGCCGAGTTCGGCGGCAAGCGGCCGGCGTCGTCGCCGGCCGCGCTCTATGCGCTGTTCGACGGTCTATTCCAGAGTGCGCTGCTCAAGCACCTCGCGGGTGACAAGACGGCGATTCCCGAACTGCTCGACGAAGCCCGGCGCCTGCTGCCGACGGTCTGCTGAAGCAAACGAGCGGCGCCAACGAAGGTCAGGCATCGTCATTGCGAGCGCAGCGAAGCAATCCAGAATCTTTCCGCGGAGGCAGTCTGGATTGCTTCGCTGCGATCGCAATGACGGAGTATGAGGCAGCGGCGAGCGCTACTGCCATCACTTCAGAAAGCCAAGCCCTTCGYGGGCCGTGTCGTAGGCCCATTTGTCGCTCAGTGGCAGCGCGAGCACGCTGTTGAAATCCGCGCGCGCGTGTTTGGCGTCGGACATCATCATGTAGAGGAGGCCGCGATTGGCCAAGATCTCCGGGTTTTTGGGATCGAGCCGAAGCGCCTCGTTGAAGTCGGCGAGCGCACGCATGTGCTCTCCGATTTCGCGGAGCGCGCCGGCGCGATAGCCATAGGTCTTCGCATTTTCCGGCTGCAACCGGATCACTTCGTCGAGATCGGCAATGGCTCGGCGCATATCACCCTTCCTGAGCCACGCGGGGGCGCGGGCGCTGTATGCCTTCACGTAAGCGGGTTTGATCCGTATCACTTCATCCAGCTCGTGGATGCCGCCGTCCATGTCGTCCTTCCTCAGGAGGGCGATAGCCCGACAATAGTGACCGCCGGCGGCATTGGGCTCGAGACGGACCGCGTTGCTGCAGTCGTCGAGCGCCTGGTCTGTCTCGTCCTTGTCGAGATGGACGAGGCCACGCAGCTCATAGGGCCATGCGGCGGCCGGATTGCGACGCATCGCCTCCTCGTAGTCGGCGACGGCATGGTCGTAGTCGTCCTTCGCCCCGTACGACTGTCCGCGGATCACGAGGGCCCGATAGGCTTGCGCGGGATCGCGCTCGATGGCCTCGGTGAGGTGCGTGATCGCCAGATCGTAGTCGCGCTTGTTGAAATGCTCGATGCCGCGCCAGGTATATGGCGCCCCGTAATTTGGATCGAGGCGAATCGCCTCGTTGAAATCCGCCAGGGCGAGATCCCGCTCGCCCTTGACGGAATAGGTGAGCCCCCGGCACTGATAAGCCCGCGCGAAATTCGGATCGATCCGTATCGCCGCGCTGCAATCCTCGAAGGCATGATCCCTGTCGCGCTTGTTGAAGTAGGCTTCGCCGCGCTTTTCATAGGCGGCCGCATTGCCCTGGTCTGTGGCGATGATCCCGGTCGTTTCCGCGATGATGCGATCGTTCGACGCATCGTCGGCACGGGCCGCGGCCGTCACGGCGATGGAGAGAGAGCAGAGCAGACCGAAGACGCGCCCTGTCGAACCGCAACTCATGTCTCAAAATCCCCGGATCGAACACGAATCCTCGGGGACGACATCGCGGCCCCGGCTGCGAGATAAGTCGCAGACAGTGCGGCTCGGGTTCGAATGGGGGAGCTACGCCGCGCTCGCCGGCGGCAGTGCGAGCACCGAATAGATCGCCTGGGCGTCTCGCGAGGCGCGGAGCTTCTTGGCGATGTCCTGGTCGCGCAGCAGGCGGGCGATGCGGGCGAGCGCCTTGAGATGGTCGGCGCCGGCGCCTTCGGGGGCGAGCAGCAGGAAGACGAGATCGACCGGCTGGCCATCCATCGACTCGAAATCGATCGGGCGGTCGAGGCGCGCGAACAGGCCGAAGATCTTTTCCAGCTTGGGCAGCTTGCCGTGGGGAATGGCGACGCCGTAGCCGACCGCGGTGGTGCCGAGCTTTTCCCGTTGCAGCAGCACCTCGAACACGGAGCGCTCGTTCTGCCCGGTCAGCTCGGCAGCCTTGGCCGCGAGTTCCTGCAAGGCCTGCTTCTTGCTGTTGACCTTCAATGCCGGGAGAATCGCCTCGGGTGCGACCAGATCGGTAATCGGCATGGAGGGTTTCCGAGGTGAATTAAACCGTCAGGTTCCGAATTGGCCAGCTTGGAGAGAACCACGCCGGGCCGGCGTCAAGAAGGTGAAGCAGGAGGGGGACTTAGCCCCGGTCCTGATGTGGGGCGCTTCTACTCCAACGCAATCCCGGTGCCAACTCCTGCGTGCGGCTTTGCCCCGGTCATTGTTAAGGCCTGCGGATCGTACGGGGCCCGAATCCGGCCCTAACCGCCCACTTTGCCATCTGCCTTGCCTCCGGGCGGGTCGATCCAGCCCACATTGCCGTCGGCCCGGCGGTAAATGATGTTCACCCGGCCGCTGGAGCCATGCTGGAATACCAGGCAGGGTGCCCCGCTGAGGTCGAGTTCCATGACGGCTTCGCTGACCGAGAGCTGCTTCAGGGAGGTGGTTGCCTCGGCGATGATCACCGGGCTGTAGCCGGTGACCTCGTCCTCGTCCTCACCCTCGCCCGGCGCCTCCAGCACGTAGCTGGTGGCATCCATGGCGGCGAGCGCGGCGGAGGCGACATGGGCCTTGCGGGCCGAGCGGTCCTTGAGCCGGCTCTTGTAGCGCTTGAGCCGCTTCTCGATCATCACGAGGGCCTGGTCGGCGCTGGCATAGGCATCCGGCGCGTTCGAATCGGCCTCCAGCGTAATTCCCGAATCGAGATGCAGCGCGCAATCGGTCCGGAAGCCGAAGCCATCCTTGCTCAGCGTGATATGGCCGGAATAATTGCCGTCGAAATATTTGCGCAGGACCTCTTCGGTCCGGTCGGAGACGCGGCCGCGCAGGGCGTCGCCGACACTGACGCTCTTTCCCGAAATGCGGAGAGTCATGTGAACCTCATCTGGTTAGGTTCTTGTCTGCGCGTGATCCATGCGGACAACCGCTGCACATTTTGCGCCAGCACGGCCCTCCGGGTCCGGATCATGCGCACGCATGGATCGGTCTCGATGGGAGGTCGAGAGTAGCGCGATTTGGCGCCAGCGCAATCAGGCCGGCTCAGGGTTGCGCGAGCGATCGGACATTGCGGTAGAGAGGACGTTACCAAGAGCGCTCTGCTTGTCGCGGCGGCGTTGCACCGAGGATGGAATGCGCRTGGCTTCGCGGTACTTCGCGACCGTGCGGCGGGCAATATCAATGCCCGAGGCGCGTAACCGTTCCACGATGGTATCATCCGACAGGATCGCGGCCGGCGCTTCCGAATCGATCAGCTGCTTGATGTGGTGGCGCACGGCTTCGGCCGAATGCGCCTCGCCGCCGTCGGCCGATGCGATCGAGGCGGTGAAGAAATATTTCAGCTCGAACGTGCCGCGATTGGTCGCCATGTATTTGTTGGCGGTGACGCGCGACACCGTGGATTCATGCATCTGGATGGCGTCGGCGACGGCTTTCAGATTCAGCGGCCGCAGATGCGCGACGCCGTGGGTGAAGAAGCCGTCCTGCTGGCGCACGATCTCGGTTGCAACTTTCAGGATGGTGCGGGCGCGCTGGTCGAGCGCACGCACGAGCCAGGTGGCGTTCTGGAGCGCGTCGGTGAAATAGGACTTGTCGCCGTCCTTGCCGATCTTCTTCGACAGCTCGGAATAGTAGGTCTGGTTGACCAACACGCGCGGCAAGGTGTCGCTGTTGAGCTCGACATGCCAGCCGCCGTCAGGACCCGGGCGGACATAGACATCGGGCACCATGGTCTGCAAACGCGCCGAGCCGAACTTCATGCCGGGCTTGGGGTTGAGACGGCGGATCTCGCCGATCATGTCGGCGATGTCCTCGTCGTCGACGCCGCAAACCTTGCGCAAGCCCGCGATGTCGCGCTTGGCGAGAAGATCGAGATGCTCGACCAGCGCCTGCATCGCGGGATCGTAGCGGTCGAGCTCGCGGAGCTGGATCGCCAGGCATTCGCTCAAATTGCGCGCGCAGACGCCGGGCGGATCGAATTTCTGCAGCACGGCCAGGACGTCCTCGACGTCGGCTTGCGAGGCGCCAAGCCGCTCGGCGGCCTGGCCGAGATCGCCCGGCAGATAGCCGGCCTCGTCGACGAGATCGATCAGGTACTGGCCGATCATGCGCTGGGCGGGTGCGGTGAATGCGACCGAGAGCTGTTCGGCGAGATGATCGCCGAGCGTGACCTCGGCGGCGACGAACGCCTCGAGATTGTAGTCCTCGTCGCCGGAGGCGCCGCCGCCCCATTCCGTATAGGTGGTCGGCGCCGCGTCCTGGGCGTTGCGCGCCGCGGCCTCGGCCGGCTCCTCGGAGAAGACGTTGTCCAGGCCCGTGTCCAGGGTCTGCTCGATCTCGGCGCGGGTGCCGAGATCCTTGCTCATCCATTCTTCCTGGCCCGGCTCGAACGCCTCGCCCGGACCGCCGCCGGGCTCGTCGTTGTGGCCGCCGTCGGAATCGCTGAACTGGCCGGCCTCGGCCGGGGCTTCCCCGCCGGGGGCCTCGTCATTGGCCCGTTCCAGCAGCGGATTACGCTCGAGTTCCTCTTCCACGAAGGTCGTGAGATCGAGATTGGACAATTGCAGCAGCTTGATCGCCTGCATCAACTGCGGCGTCATGACCAGCGACTGCGATTGCCGGAACTCTAATCTCTGCGTGAGCGCCATGAAGCAAGAACCGATCCCAAAAAGTTGGTCCGATTTTTGCTTATCCTAGTCCGAGCCCGATGTACACGGCTTGACGAAATCGAAAAACGGGCTAGAGGCGGAATTCCTCGCCAAGGTAAAGGCGGCGAACGTCCGGATCGGCGACGATCTCATCCGGGCTGCCCTCGGTCAAGATTTCCCCGGCATAGACGATATAGGCACGATCGGTGAGGCCGAGCGTCTCGCGCACATTGTGGTCGGTGATGAGCACGCCGATGCCGCGATTGGTGAGATGGCGGACGAGGTCCTGAATGTCGCCGACCGCGATCGGATCGATGCCGGCGAAGGGCTCGTCGAGCAGCATGTAGTTCGGACGCGTCGCCAGCGCGCGCGCGATCTCGACGCGGCGCCGCTCGCCGCCGGACAGCGCGATCGACGGCGATTTGCGCAGCCGCGTGATGTTGAATTCGTCGAGCAGCGAGTCGAGCTGCTGCTCGCGCTTCTTGCGCGAGGGCTCGACCACTTCGAGCACAGCGCGGATGTTCTGCTCGACGGTGAGGCCGCGGAAGATCGAGGCTTCCTGCGGCAGATAGCCGATGCCGAGCCGCGCGCGCTGATACATCGGCAGCTTGGTGACGTCGTGGCCGTCGAGCTCGATCGCGCCGCGATCGGCCTTGATCAGGCCGGTGATCATGTAGAACACGGTGGTCTTGCCGGCGCCGTTCGGGCCGAGMAGGCCGACCGCCTCGCCCCGGCGCACATAAATGCTGACGCCGCGCACCACCTGGCGGCTGCCGAAGGCCTTTTCCACGCTATGCACAGCCAGGAAGCCCGGCCGCTTCAGAAGCTGCGGCCCGCCGGCGCCGTTCGGCCTGCCGGCGGCCCTGACGGGGTGAACCGCCTGGGCCCGCGGCGGCTCGGCTTGATAGTCGGCCGGGAAGTCGGCTTGATAATCGCCTTGGAACTGGTCGGGCGCATGCATCGGCTGGTCCCGGGCGATCGGCGGCGCATCCCGCACCGGGCTGGCCACCAGCCCGCCGACGCTGTCACCGAGCGCGGTGATGTCCCCACGTGCAAATCCTGGCCGGCCGCGCTTGGCGGGGCGCCGACGGAACATGCTGAAAAGATCGACCATCCCCGCCTTCTAGCCTCGCGCAGTTTCTTGCGCGGTCTACGCGCGATCTGCCGCACCGGCGTTACGATTCGCCGGCGCAACATGAGTGAAGGGATGTCTCATGCCCAGTGAAACACGCCCGATAAGCGGCGGACCCCGCTTCGAAAGCCCTGCGCGCTAGATACAGTCTCGCCGGGCAAGCTTCAACCTCAGATCGGGAGCGTCCGACACAAGCTATTGAGTTTGCTTCGGTTTAGTTGCGCCGGGCAATTGCAGGGGCGACGCCGCACCGGGCTTGGCGCCCTGCCCCCCCTGGCCACAATCACTACCGCCGCCCTGCGGCAGCAGGGCCTGCACCCTGCCATTGTCGGATTCCACGCGCGACACGCCCGTCGTCATGTCGACCATCAGACGGTCGCCGCGCAGCACGTTCTTGCACTGCGTCAGGACCACCTGGCCGCCCGTGCCGCCGAGCATGGTGATGAGATTGGTCTTGGTGTCGAACACGGCGGTGTCGCCGGTCACCACCTGATCCTTCTGGGTGACCACGACATTGCCGCGCGCCTCCAGCCGCTTGATCGAGGAGCTGCCGCCCGGGCCCGGCGTCGCCGACTGCATCGGCGCCGCCTTGGCCCCCTTCGCCGCGGGCTGCGGCGTGGCGGGCTTGTCGCCGCCACCCGACTCGTAGAACACCACCAGCGTCTTCGAGGTCATGGTGGTGTCGCCCTGGATGACTTTCACATTGCCGGCGAAGGTCGCCTCCTTCTTCTTGTCGCGCATCTCGAGCGAAGCGGCCTCGATCTGGATCGGCTGATCGCGGTTCTGCGAGAAGCCCTGCATCGCGTTCGGCACGCCTTGCATCGTGCTCTGTGCAATGGCCGCACCCGTTGCCATCAGCGCGACGCCGACCGCCAGCGCGGCCGCACCGATGGCGGCGCACCGTTTGCTGTCGTTGCGCGGGAAAAACCTGATCATGAAAATCACTTTGAATTGGCGGATTTGTTCTGCGGCGTACGTGTCTTCACCGGCGGCGCCGGCTCGGCCGGCGCGGGCTGAGCAACGGCGGGGTCATCCAGCTTGTCCAGATGCATCACCACATTGCCCTCGAAGCGGATCAGATCGCCACCTTCCGTGATGCGCAGCCGATCCGCCGTCAGCGTGCCGTTGGTCAGCTTGACGTCGACGCGTTCGTCCGACGAAACCGTGCCCTTGTTCATGTCTACGAAGGCGGAGTTCAGCCGCGCCTCATAGCCGGTCGAGGTGCGAAGAAAGATGTCCTTGTGCAGGTCGAGCTGCTGCTGCTTGTTGTCGAAGCGGCCGGTGCGGGCATCGAGGAACAGGGTCGACTGGTCCTCCATCAGCACTTTCGCACGCAGATCCTTGAGGTCGACATGGTCGGGGTCGGTAATGTCCTGCGTTGCCGTCTTGGCCCAGAGCTCGTAGGGCCGCTGGTCCGGCGTGAAGCCGGACATGTGCGGCGATTCCATCGTGATCTTGGTGCCCGACACCACCATGTTTCCGGAATCGAGCGGCAGCTTCGGCAGCAGCATGCGAAATGGATTGAAGACCGAGACGCCGACGATGGCGGCCAGGGATAACAGCACCGCACCCGGGACCGCGACACGCAGAATCCGGACCAGACGGCTATGGCGCGCCGCGCTGGCAAACTTCGCCGCGAGCGCGGCGTCGTAGGTGGGATTCTGGGCCGAATTCACCTGGGCTCCTGAGGTGTCGCTCGCCTTGTCCGGTCAAGTGCACGCCATTGTACCCGGCGCCGCCTGATTATGCAGCCTCGGACAGGCCGATACGAAAGTGTCCGAAACGGGGCGATTGGCCCAACCTAGCCGCCGGTTGAGGTGTCAGGAATGCGCGAAAATGTCCTCTTCCTGCCAGCCCTGGAGATCGAGCAGGGCGCGGGTCGGCAGGAAGTCGAAACAGGCCTTGGCCAGCGCCGTGCGTCCCTCCCGCACCAGCATGGCGTCGAGCCGCTCGCGCAAGGCATGGAGGTGCAGCACGTCCGAGGCGGCATAGGCGAGCTGCGGCTCGGTCAGGCTGTCGGAGCCCCAGTCGCTGGACTGCTGCTGCTTGGAAAGGTCGACATTGAGCACCTCGCGCACGAGGTCCTTGAGGCCATGGCGGTCGGTATAGGTGCGGGTCAGACGGGAGGCGATCTTGGTGCAGTAGATCGGCCCGGTCATGACGCCGAAGCTCTGGTACAGCACGGCGACGTCGAACCGCGCGAAGTGGAAGATCTTCGTGATGGCGGGATTGGCCAGCAGCGCCTTCAGGTTCGGCGCGTCAGTGTGGCCCTTGGGGATCTGCACGACGTCGGCGCTGCCGTCGCCGGGCGAGAGCTGCACCACGCAGAGCCGGTCGCGATGCGGGTTCAGCCCCATGGTCTCGGTGTCGATCGCCACCGCTCCGGTGTAGCGGGACAGGTCGGGCAGGTCGCCGCGGTGCAGGCGTACGGTCATGGCGTTTCAAAACCTCGGGTCGAATCGGTCTGTCGACACAATAGGCTAATTCGGATGGCCCGCGATGTAGCCATTGCTGGCCGTCCGCGCAACCGCGGTCATGCCCTCCCAGGCCCGGGCGGATCGCCGCCGCGCATCTCGCGGCAGGTGCGTGGACCCGATCGAGGTTGCGAACGGAGATGGACGGTTTCTAGCTCCCCGGGCTGTTGCATGGATCCCACAACCCGGCGCGAGCTTCACGGTCCGGCAGAACTTGCGTCATGCGCCCCGTGAAAATCGTCCCGGCCCACCCCATCTGTGGCCGGTCCCCCGCGCCTTGCCCGCTCGCCACCAACAGGATGTCATGACCGAACAGACGCTCGCTGCGCCGATCGACGATCAACAGGACCGCCCGCGCGGCTTTTCGCGCTACCAGTCCCTCCTCATCGCGCTGCTCGCGTTCACGCAGTTCACGATCATCCTCGACTTCATCATCATGTCGCCGCTCGGCGCCATCCTGATGCCCGCGCTCGACATCACGGCCACCCAATTCGGCGTCGCGGTGTCGGCCTACGCGTTCAGCGCGGGACTGTCGGGCATCCTGGCCGCCGGCTTTGCCGATCGCTTCGATCGCAAGCGCATATTGCTGTTCTTCTATGTCGGCTTCACGCTCGGGACGCTGCTCTGCGCAATGGCGCAGACCTACCACGTGCTGCTGCTCGGCAGGATCGTGACCGGACTGTTCGGCGGCGTAATCGGCTCGGTCGTGCTGGCCATCATCACCGACCTGTTTCCGTTGCACTTGCGCGGCCGCGTGATGGGATTCGTCCAGACGGCGTTCGCCGCGAGCCAGGTGCTCGGCGTTCCCGCCGGGCTGTTTCTCGCCAATCGCTGGGATTGGCATGTCTGCTTCTTTGCAATCGTCGGCCTGTCGATCGTCACGATCGCCGTCATCGCCTTCGTCATGGAGCCGGTCGATGCGCATCTACGGCTCAAGCAGGACAGAAACCCGATCCATCATCTGGTCGCGACCATCTTCGAGCCGCGCTACACGCTGGCTTTCGCGGTCACGACGTTGCTGGCGACGGGCGGCTACATGCTGATGCCGTATTCCAGCGCCTTCACCGTCAACAATATCGGCATCGACATCGCGCATCTGCCGACGATCTATCTGGTCTCCGGCCTGTTCAGCATCGTCACCGGGCCGCTGGTCGGCCGCGCCAGCGACGCCTTCGGCAAATACCCGACCTTCGTGTTCGGCTGCGTGATGACCGTCATCATGGTGCTGATCTACACCCATCTCGGCCACGTCTCACTGGTGACCGCGATCATCGTCAACGTGCTGCTGTTCGTCGGCATCTTCTCGCGCATGATCCCGTCGCAGGCGCTGATATCGGCGATCCCCGACCAGACCCAGCGCGGCTCCTTCAGCGCGATCAGCGCCTCGCTCCAGCAGCTCTCCGGCGGGCTCGGTTCGGCGCTCGCCGGCGCGATCATCGCGCAGCAACCGGATGGTTCGCTGCTCCATTTCGAGCGGATCGGCTACGTCGTCGTCACGACGACGATCATCACGCTGGTCGCGATGTATTTTGTGCAGAAATCGGTGGCGGAGAAGGCGGGGAGGAGCGTCGTCTGAGGGCAAAACCCTCGCGGCGGCGATGTCGATATCGCCGCCCGGCTAGCTCCGATGATTGGAAGCAGCTCGATTTGGGGACCGAATCCGATGTCCGTCGCTACGATGTCTGGGAAGGCATCGTAGACGATACGCTCCTGTCCGAGGCCTCTCTTATTGCAGGGCCGAGAAGCTTGTTGGGCTCATGAAGGAGTTCGTGATATTCGCGAGAATTGGCCCGTCGACCTCCGAGGCAGCGGCGACCTCCTGCCATTCGGCGTCCGCTACGAAGGCACCCCAAAGACGCTCCCGCTCCGCGAGCGAGTCCCAGACAAGGATGTAGACGAGCTCAAGGTGTGACGGTCCGACCGTGGTCCGCCAAAAGCCAAGCTGGCGAATGCCCATCCGCTCCCAAATCTTCAGTGTCCGCGTCTCAAAACGCTTCAGCAGTGCCGGCATCCGGCCCGGCAGAGTGTGGTAGGTGCGCAACTCGTAGATCATCTCTCATCCTCGCTTGGCTTAAACCTTGTCCGAGTTACGCCGACTGCGACTGGCATATTCGCCAAACTTGTCGTATTTTCTGCCAATGCTCCCACCGGCCTCGGCAACCCCTCGGCATGTTGTCTTTCTGGCTTTTGAGCGCTTCCAAGTTCTCGATCTCGCCGGCCCGATGCAGGTGTTCCTTTCGGCAAGCGAACATGCGCGCAATGTCGCAACAGGGCTGCCAATCGATTACCGGGTCTCCGTCGTGTCGTCCGGTCCCAATCGGGTAAAGGGCTCCTTGTCACTGGCGATCGATGCCGAGCCTTTGCCGTCCGCGTTGATGCCCAGAACGACGGTTATGGTGGTTGGAGGAAAGGGCGTCGAAGCGGCGTCGCAGGATCTCCTTCTGATCGACTGGTTGCGGAGCCACGTGGACGAGGCGGAGCGGATCTGCTCCGTTTGCAACGGTGCATTCCTGCTCGCGCGGGCCGGGTTGCTTGCGGGCAAGCGAGCGACAACGCATTGGGTCGATTGCGACAACCTCCAACGGAACTTCCGCGATGTCACGGTCGACCGCGATGCCATGTATGTGCGCGACGGCAAAATCTGGACTTCCGCAGGCATAAGCGCCGGCATCGACCTCGCCCTCGCGCTTGTCGCGAATGACCACGGCGATGAAGCCGCCGCAGTCACGGCCAGGCGGATGGTCCTTTACGTCAAGCGACCAGGCAACCAGTCGCAATTCAGCGAATTCATCGAAACCATCGACCATGACAAAGCGGGAGCCTTTGCGGAGCTTCACCAATGGATCTTGGGCAATATCCGCCGCGACCTAAGCGTTCCCGTGCTTGCGGCTCAGGCGGGCATGAGCGAGCGAACATTCGCACGCAAATATCGAAGGTTGATCGGTGTGCCGCCCGCCGAGACGGTTAAACGGCTTCGTGCCGATACGGCACGTCACCATCTTCGGACCTCGACTTTGCCGCTTAAGACGGTTGCGGCCAGGTGCGGCTTCGGATCAGTCGAGCAGATGAATCGGGTTCATCTGAAATTCTACGGTCTGACCTCGCGTACGTTACGTGACATCGGATAGCCGTGTGTTGTGCTGCTGACCGGACCACGTGAATAAATGTCGACTTCGGGCTAATCGCCAACAGTCCTGGACGGCGCGAGGTAGGCCGTTCGATAGTTCATACACGCTGTGCCCCGGTGTTATGTACCGGTCAGCGGCTCAAATTCCCTGCAAATGAGCGATTTCAACCACTTGGGTTGGGGGTGGTGCCCAGGAAAGGACTCGAACCTTCACGGCCGTTAAGCCACTGGCACCTGAAGCCAGCGCGTCTACCAATTCCACCACCTGGGCATGCCGTTTGGGGCACGGAGGCGGTTACTACGGTTCAGTGACGCCGTTGTCAATTCATGCTTGAGCCATGTTTCGGCTTGCGGATTGCGCATCGCAAACCGGCCCGATACAAGCCTCGTCAGGCGCACTCTCCCTCAGGAATAGATCCCCATGGCATCGAATCTGGAAACTCTCGTCACGGTTTTCGGCGGATCGGGGTTTTTGGGCCGGAATGTCGTCCGGGCGCTGTGCAAGCGCGATTACCGGGTCCGGGTCGCGGTGCGGCGGCCGGAACTGGCTGGATACCTCCAGCCCTCCGGCAAGGTCGGGCAGGTCCATGTGGTGCAGGCCAATCTGCGCTACCCGGCCTCGGTCGAGGCGGCGCTGCGTGATTCGGATGTCGTGATCAACCTGGTCGGCATCCTCACCGAGGGTGGCAAACAGAGCTTCGACGCCGTCCAGGCCAAGGGCGCCGAGACCGTCGCCAAGGCGGCGGCCGCCGCAGGGGCCCGCCTGGTGCATGTCTCGGCGATCGGCGCCGACGCGGAATCGCCCTCGCGCTATGCCAAGGCCAAGGCGGCCGGCGAGGCGGCGGTGCTGGCCGCGGTGCCCTCGGCCACGATCTTCCGTCCCTCCGTGATGTTCGGCCCCGAGGACCAGTTCACCAACCGCTTTGCGGCGCTGGCCCGGATGTCGCCGGTGCTGCCGCTGATCGGCGAGAGGACCCGGATGCAGCCGGTCTATGTCGGCGACGTCGCCACCGCGATCGCGGATGCGGTCGACGGCAAGGCCAAGGCGGGCGCGACCTACGAGCTCGGCGGGCCGGAAGTGCTGACCATGCGCGAGATCATCGAGGCCATCCTCGAGATCACCGCTCGCAAGCCGATGCTGGTGCCGCTGCCGTTCGGACTTGCCCGCTTCCAGGCCAACTTCCTGCAATTCGCGCCGGGCGCGTTCAAGCTGACGCCCGACCAGGTCACGCTGCTCGAGCGCGACAATGTCGTGTCGGATGCGGCGAAGACGGCTGGGCTGACGCTGGAAGGCCTCGACATCACGCCGGATTCGCTGGAAGCGATCGCTCCGCAATATCTCTGGCGCTTCCGCGCCGCCGGGCAGTTCCAGCGCATGAGCGTTTGAGGCTCTTTTTCACCTCTCCCCGTAAGAAACGGGGCGAGGGAGTGCACCGCCGCCGTGGCCGCAGTGCGAATCCCACAATCGCCGGAATTTGCGCGCCTTGGCGCGTCGACGTCTTCGGACGTCAGCGCCCCAATGCCAGCGCGATCAGGCCGAGCGTGCCGACGATGACGCGCCACCAGGCGAACACCACGAAGCCGTGGCGGGTGACGTATGTCAAAAACGTCTTCACCACGATGATCGCGGTGATGAACGAGACCACGAAGCCGATCGCGACGATGCCCATGTGGTCCATCGTCATCTCGGAGCGGTTCTTGTAGAAGTCGTAGGCGAACGCGCCGATCATGGTGGGGATCGCGAGGAAGAACGAGAACTCCGCCGCCGCGCGCTTGTCCGCACCCAACAGCATGGCGGCGACGATGCTGGCGCCGGAGCGCGACACGCCCGGGATCATCGCCACGCACTGCGCGATGCCGATGTAGAGATACATCAGCAGCGGAAACCGGGTGGCGTCATGCTCGCGCGGCTTGAGGTCGAGCTTGTCGACCCAGAGCAGGATGGCGCCGCCGACGATCAGCGTGAAGCACACGACCCACGGATTGAACAGCACGCTCTTGATGTATTTCCCGGCGACGAGGCCGACCACGACAGCCGGCAGGAACGCCACCAGCACGCCGATCACGAAACGGCGCGAATAGGTGTCGCCCGTGAAGAAGCCGATCACGACATCCCAGAGCTTCCTAAAGTAGAGCCCGACGATCGCGAGGATCGCACCCAACTGGATCAGAACCGTCAACGAATCCCAGAAGGCGCCTTCGCCGAGATGAAAAAAGCGCTCCGCAAGCAGCAGGTGGCCGGTCGAGGAAACGGGAAGGAACTCGGTCACACCCTCGATGATGCCGAGGATCACTGCCCGTATTGCATCTGACATATTTACGGTCCATTTCCGCTGGAAAAGCGGGGTTCTTCTCGCCTATTCGTCCCCATGCTGCAATCGCAAAATACGATCATCACGGTCTTGCTTCGCGGTTTTGAAGGACTAGTGTGGCGCCGCACAAACATTGATGGAATCTTAAGCACCATCAAATAGTCAAAGGCTTCATGTTTACGCTGTTTCATCATCCGTTCTGTCCGCATTCGCGCTTCATCCGTCTGATCGTGGGCGAATACGGGCTCGACCTGAAACTGGTCGAAGAGCACAGCTGGGAACGGCGCGAGGCATTCCTGCTGCTCAATGCCGCCGGCACCACGCCGGTCCTGGTGGACGAGGAACAGCCGCCGATACCGGGCGCAGCGATCATCGCCGAATATGTCGACGAGGCCTACGGCGCCGGGATGGGACCCAAGCGCCTGATGCCGGAGACGCTTGGCGAGCGCGTCGAGGTGCGCCGGCTGATGGCCTGGTTCAACGAGAAGTTCTTCGAGGAGGTCTCGCACCCTCTCGTCACCGAGCGGATCTACAAGCGCTTCATGAGCGAGGAGAACGGCGGCGGCGCGCCTTCGGCCGACGTGATGCGCGCGGCCAAGGCGAATGTGCGCTATCATCTGGCCTATATCGGCTGGCTGGCGCAGACGCGTAACTTCCTCGCCGGCGACCGGCTCACCTACGCGGATCTCGCCGCCGCGGCGCATCTCTCGGCGATCGACTATCTGGGCGACGTGCCATGGAGCGAGGACGACGCAGCAAAGGCGTGGTACGCGCGGGTGAAATCCCGCCCGTCGTTCCGCCCGCTGCTGAGCGAATGGCTCGCCGGCGTGCCGGCGTCGCGGACCTATGTGGACCTGGATTTCTGAGCTCGGCCGATCTGTCTGAACTGAAGACGAAGTTGACGGCCGAGGCAAAGACGCTCGGCTTCGACTGCATCGGCGTGACTGAGCCCGGCTCGATCGAGACTGCCGGAAAGCACTTCCTCGAATTCATCGCCTCCGGCGGCCATGGCGACATGGACTGGCTCGCAGCGCAGCCCGAGCGCCGCGTCGATCCGCGCGGGCTGTGGCAGGACGTGCGCAGCGTGATCATGCTCGGCGTCAACTACGGTCCCGACGAAGATCCACTCGCGATCCTCGAGCAGCGCACGCGCGCGGCGATCTCGGTCTACGCGCAGGGCGACGACTATCACGATTTGATCAAGAAGCGCCTGAAGGCGCTGGCGCGCTGGCTGGTCGCGACCGCGCCGTCGGAAGTGAAGGTGTTCGTCGACACCGCCGCGGTGATGGAGAAGCCGCTGGCGCAGGCCGCGCATCTGGGCTGGCAGGGCAAGCACACCAATCTCGTCTCGCGCGAGTTCGGCTCATGGCTGTTTCTCGGCGCGATCTACACCACGCTCGACTTGCCGCGCGACGCTGCCGAGATCGATCATTGCGGCTCGTGCCGGGCCTGTCTCGACATCTGCCCGACCGCGGCGTTCCCCGCGCCCTACAAGCTCGATGCGCGCCGCTGCATCTCGTATCTCACCATCGAGAACAAGGGACCGGTCCCGCGCGAATTTCGCAAGGCGATCGGCAACCGCATCTATGGCTGCGACGATTGCCTTGCCGCCTGCCCCTGGAACAAGTTCGCGCAAGCGGGACGCGAGGCCAGGCTCGCCGCGCGCGACGAACTGCGTGCACCGGGCCTTGCCGAATTGGCGCGGCTCGATGATGCGGCGTTTCGTGCGCTGTTCACGAAGTCGCCGGTGAAGCGCATCGGCCGTGACCGCTTCTTGCGCAATGTGCTGATCGCGATCGGCAATTCGGGCGAAGCGGCGCTCGCGGAGGAGGCGCGGCGATTGTTGGGTGATGAGAGCCCGCTGGTGCGTGGCGCGGCGGTGTGGGCGCTGGGGCAGCTGGTGGCGCGGCAGGAGTTTGAGGCGCTCGGGGCAAATGCGATTTCCAACGAACACGACGACAGTGTGCGCGAGGAATGGCAAGCCGCCTCCTAATTCTCGGTGTCATGCCCCGCGAAGGCGGGGCAACCAGTACGCCGCGGCCTATCGGCTCAATCACTACTGCCTCTGGAATACTGGATCGTCCGCCTTCGCGGACGATGACAGTGGCGTGTGGGGAAGCATGCGCCACCGCTGACCACGCGAGCCCCCACCCTTGATTTCCCCGCGCGTTCCTTCAAGCTCGCGCGTTATGACAAACATGCCTTTCTTCACCCGCGACGGCGATACTTTCCATCCGACGGAAGTTGCCAATGGTCCATGGGATCCGAAATCGCTGCACGGACGCGTCATCGTCGGCCTGCTCGGCTTCGCCATCGAGGAGCGCCATTCTGGCCCCGAATTCGTGCCGGCGCGGCTCACCGTCGACATGTTTCGGCTGCCGACCATCGACAAGCCGATCGAGGTGACGACGCGGCTGGTGCGCGACGGACTGCGCATCCGYGTGGTCGAGGCGGAATTCGTCTCCGGCGGCGTCGGCATGGCGCGCGCCTCCTGTCAGTTGCTGCGCAAAACGCAGAATCCCGACGGCAATATCTGGTCGCCGCCGAACTGGGACGTGCCGAAGCCGGCCGACATTCCCAAGCCGACCGATCCCAGGCTCGGCATGAACGGCAAATGGACGACGCGGCCGATCGTCGGCCATATGGGCTCGCTCGGTCCGCGCCGGCTCTGGATGAGCGAGGTGCGCGAGCTCGTTGCCGGCGTGCCGATGACGCCGTTCGTCCATGTCGCGGTTGGCGCCGATTTCGCGAGCCCGTTCGCGAACGCCGGCGACAAGGGGCTCGGCTACATCAACAGCGACGTCACGATCTATCTGCACCGCCTGCCGGTGACGAACTGGATCGGCTTCGATGTGGTGAACCATCACGGCACGGACGGTGTCGCGATCGGCGAATGCTGGCTCTACGACGAACAGGGCCCGATCGGCACCGCCACCGTCGCCGCACTGGCGCAGCGCAAGCCGATGGCGAATCCGTCGAAGCGGTAGTCTCCGTCGTCATTCCGGGGCGCGACGAAGTCGCGAGCCCGGAATCCATTCCTCCACGATGTTTGCGGCCCGATGGATTCCGGGCTCGCGCCAAGAGGCGCGCCCCGGAATGACAGCTACGCCAGATGCCGCTTCATCTCCGGCCGCGCCTTCAGCGCCGCACCCTGCTTGGCGACGATCTTGGCAATCCGTTCGGCTGCAAACTTCAAATCGACAAACGCCGGCGCGGTGTTGGCGACCTCGTGATAGGCAGCGATCTTGCCGTCCTTCAGCGTCATGATCGCAACGCCCTCGAACATCGCCCGCGCGCCRTTCGCTTCCGGCAAGGTCGAGCGATAGCTGAAGGTGTAGCGCGCATAGAGCGTGGCGCCGTTGGTGACGGGATCATGCATGTCCCAGCGGAAATCGGTCGCCGTGCGATAGAACCAGTCGTCGATCATCGCGGCGATCTTCTCGCGGCCTTCGAACGCGCCGTAGAAGACGTCGTGATAGACGCCGCCCTCGGTGAAGAGCTCGGCAAACGCGCGGCCGTTGCGCTGCTCGACGGCATCGCAGAAGGCGCGCAGCATGGCTGTGGTGGTCATCGGCGTTTCTCCCCTCCCATTCTCTGTCATGCCCCGGCTTGACCGGGGCATCCAGTACGCCGCGGCTTCTCGGCTTGAGCACGACCGCCTCTGGAATACTGGATCGCCCGATCAAGTCGGGCGATGACACCGAGTGCTGGGTGGCGATTTCACCCGATCTCGGCCACCGCGGCAAGAATGCGCGCGATGTCTTGCGGGCGCGAGAGGCGGTGGTCGCCGTCCTGGATCAAGGTCAGCACGACGTCGTCGGCCGGCAGGCGGTGCGTCAGCGCGAAGGCGTGCTGCCAGGGCACATCAGGGTCCTGCGCGCCTTGCAGGATGCGGACGGGGCAGCCGAGATCGATGGCGCTGCCGAGCACGAGATGGT